>NZ_MCUF01000086.1:7273-19021 GCF_002873615.1 Shewanella sp. 10N.286.51.B7 | reverse complement strand
CAAACGAAGTTTGGAAATACCATTACTCAAATTAATCAAAATCAATAGAGTCATCCATGAGGTTTATCCAAACGAAGTTTGAAAATCTCAGTTGCAGAGACTTCAGCCCCAAGTTAGTGAACCTGAGCATTAATCCAAACGAAGTTTGGAAACAAAATGAACCAGATTAGTTTTCAGAATAACTAATCCGATAAACCGCATTAGCGGCATCATCAGAAACCAGCATTGAACCATCTGGCATGGTGAGCACTGCGACAGGTCTGCCCCAACTGACTTCACCTTGCAGCCAGCCTGTGGCAAACGGTTGGTAATCACTTACTTTATTGCCGTCTAACGTCACTTGCATGATGCGATAGCCGACCTTGCTGCTGCGATTCCATGAACCATGCTGGGCTATGAAAATACGGCCTTTATATTCAGCAGGAAACTGCTCGCCTTGGTAAAACTCCATGCCTAATGCTGCCACATGGGCGCCAAGGTTTAGCGCTGGTGGCGTATTAAGTTTGGCTTTTTCTGCATCATAAAACTCTGGGTCTTTAACGTTAGCGTTATGCACATAAGGGAAACCAAAGTGTTGGCCAACTTGGGTGACATGATTAAGCTCGTCATCAGGTAAATCATCGCCCATCATGTCGCGGCCATTATCGGTAAACCATAATTCTCCCGTGTCAGGGTGAAAATCAAAGCCAACACTGTTACGCACGCCTTTGGCGACGATGGTGGTTTCTTTGGTATCAACATCAAGCTTTAAGATTGAAGCGAACGGCAACGCATCGTCGCAAACATTACAGGGGGCGCCGACTGGAATATACAGATTGCCATCAGGCCCAAATTTGATGAACTTCCAACCGTGATGAGATTTGTCGGGCAGCTGGTCATAGACGAGTTCAGGTTCTGGTACATTGGGAAGGTGTTTTTCAATATCGCGATAACGCCATATTTTATCGACTTCTGCCACATATAAACTGCCATCATGAAAGGTGATGCCAGAAGGTAAGAATAAGTCCTTGGCGAGTACGATTTGTTTGTCGGCTTTAAAATCTTTATTCGTGTCGATTAATGCGTAAAGATTGCCCGCACGACGACTGCCGACAAATAAAGTACCGTTATCGCCCAATGCCATTTGGCGGGCATTTTCAACATTCTCTGCATATACATCAATACTAAAACCAGCAGGCAATACGATTTGTTCAATGGGTAAAGTCTTGGCTTGAACATTGGCTTGAACACTGGCTAAGGACAAAATGGTTAAACCAGATAACAGCGCTGCTTTAAACGCATTCGATTTTATAACTCGTGAGAGTGAAGAGTGTTTATTATCCGTCTTTAGATAATCCGTTAAGTCATTCATCGCAATATGCCTCTGTATTCTTGTTTTAATTTTAATTTTAGTTTTAGTTAATTAAACACTCGTTTTTTACTTGATATTCGTCAGGATTAAAACCCTGTGCCGACATTGATATACCATGCAGTATCTTCTGGGCCTTTAGCTACATCAACCCCCATATGCAGACCGTAACGCCTTGCTATAGTGTAGCGAAAACCAGCGCCATAGGCGGTTTGCTCGTCACTGTCCCACATGTTGCTATTACTGTCGCCCGCAAGACCTGCTCCGACAAAAGATAACACCATCCATCTTGGGGTTATGCGCCACATAAGTTCAACTTCGCCGGTGGAAACGGCTTCGCCTTGATAGCGGTTTCGCGGAATACCACGCATTTCAATATAGGGGTAAGTGAAAATGGGTAAGCGAACATCACTGCTGATGGTTTGATAATTTAACTTAACGCCTAAGGTGACATCTTTTATGAGTGGCCAATAGTTAATCCCCGTAGCTTTGATGGTTTGGTAGTCGTAATCACTGCCGATGGCAGTATTAAACCAGTCGTATTCTAAGGTGTAGTCATAACCGCTGGTGGGCATAAAAAAGTTATTTAAGCTGTCGTATTGCAGCACTGCGCCAAGGGATGACACAGTAGGGGAAAGATCGATTATGTCAGTGAGGCGATCGACTAACTCTGGCGGTAATAATGAAGTGTCTTTATTACTGGCTAAATCGACCTGGGCAAATTTTTGGGTGACACCTAGAAATACTGAACTATCAAATAACCTAAATTGCAGTTTTTGCATCAGGCCATAACCTTGCATATTTAGATCTAAGGATAAATCTTGGCCAAAGTCAGCTTGGCTATAAAAGTTCATGTTTACATCGCCATAGCCACCACCGACAAGATAGCGAATATGATCTTGCTTCCATGTTTCACGGTGGCCTAAAAAGCCAAACTTTGAGCCATTATCGGTAGCGCCAATTCCCGCTGCCGAAATACCGGGTGTAAGGAGCTGGGCACCGCCATCTACTGACTCTTTCGCGACTTGCTGGCGTAGCTCAGTTTGTTCGGGCGTCTCATGGAGGAAAATCCCCATCAATAGTAAACCTGTGCCAACAGAGGGTTCAGTAATAATGCTAGGCACAGGTAAAAAACCGTAGGCGTTTTCTGCAAGGTATTCACCCGCATCAAAGTAGCCATCAATGGGATCAAAAAAGTCGATATTGGCCTGGGCGCTTTGACCGCATAGCAATAAGGCTGTGGCTAAGGTGATTTTGGAAAGCGAAAAATGATGCACGTATAAAATTCCCTTTATAACGATAAGCTTACCGAACGACTAGCTCTAGTTGTGTTTTGCATTATGCGTCAATATCAAATCGTGTTGTTGATTTAATTTAGCACGGAGTCATGACAAAAATACAATCTTGTGATTGATAAATAACTTGTGATTAGAGTAATAACTGTAGGGATTTTTTGCTGTAGCAAAGTCAGCGTTTAAATAACGTGTCTATCAAGAAAACGGGTTTTCAGGCACAATAGCGCGCAATTATTCGTAATCGATTTTTAGGGAACCTAAATGACGCAAATCACTATTACTACGCCGGACGATTGGCACCTTCATTTCCGTGATGGAGACATGTTAGCTGAAACCGTACCAGCCACCGCTCGTTTATTTCAGCGCGCTATTGTGATGCCAAATTTAGTGCCACCTGTTACTGACGCTACGATGGTGTCAGCTTATCGTGAACGTATTTTAGCGGCACGTCCTGCTGGTAGCTCGTTCGAGCCATTAATGACGCTATTTTTGACCAACAATACCACTGCGCAAGACATCATTGATGCCAAAGCGGCAGGCGTTGTTGCAGCAAAATTATACCCAGCAGGAGCCACCACTAACTCTGATGCTGCGGTTAAAGCATTAGATGCATTATTTCCAATCTTTGAAGTGATGGCAGAGCAAGGCATGTTATTGCTGGTTCATGGTGAAGTGACTGAATCGCACATTGACATCTTTGATCGCGAAAAAGAGTTTATCGATCGCTATATGGCGCGCATTGTTGAAGCCATGCCAACGCTTAAAATCGTGTTTGAACATATCACCACCAAAGATGCCGCTGAGTTTGTGGCATCAGCGCCAAGCAATATTGCAGCAACGATTACCCCGCAGCATTTACTACTTAACCGTAATGACTTATTAGTGGGCGGCGTACGCCCACATAACTTCTGTTTACCTGTACTGAAGCGCAATATTCACCAGCAAGCATTGCAAGCTGCTGTGGCAACGGGTTCTAGCAAGTTCTTTTTAGGTACAGATTCTGCGCCCCATGAAAAACACCGTAAAGAATCTGCGTGTGGTTGTGCGGGTTGTTACAGCGCATGGTCTGCATTAGAGCTTTATGCTCAAGTGTTTGATGACTTAGGTGCGTTAGATAAACTGGAAGGTTTTGCTAGCTTACATGGCGCAGACTTTTATGGCCTTCCGCGCAATACAGGTACAGTGACTTTAGTTAAAGAAGAGTGGGTTGTACCTGAGCAAATCATCTTGCCAAACCAGAACCCAATCGTGCCTTTCTTTGCGGGCGAAACGGTTAACTGGAAAGTGAAAACAGCTTAATCAGTTTCGATTATGTTGTTTTAACATAAGAAAAAACCAGCTAAATGCTGGTTTTTTTTGTGTCTGTAATACGTTAAATCATTATTGCGGATTAGTCACAAGACCTGATAAGTGTTGATATAAGTTATCAGTAAACTCATAGGTTGATTCATCATAAGTTAACATTAGTGGTAGTTGAGTTGATTGATCAATTGTGGCTTTGTTCAAATCGAATTCAGTAGCAATGTTACCATCAAGGTGTTCTTCTATAAGGTAATTGCGATAGCTGATAATACCTGCATTATCAAGGTCGAGAGGCACAGTAGTGATTTCAATCATCGGCATTTCACTCGGACTAGCTAACAACTCCCAATGATAAACTTCTAAAGGGTTACCTAAACCATCTTCAACAGAAATGGTGTTATCAACTTCATTGGTGATAACAATTTGTGAGTCATCAAAATCGAAGAACAAGTCTACAATATCAGCAGTGTTTATCTGCTCTAATTGTGAGTATTCATGCATATTGATGATGTCATAATTGCCGACTTCCCGACACATAACATTTTCAGTCAATTGCATTTCCATGTTATAGAAGACTTCAGGCCAACTGACATCATCTAAAGCTAATGCTTGAGGTGTGGAGCCGATGATGGCATCCCATTCTTCATCAGTTTTTAATAATTTCTGACTAGTAAAGTGAATTTCAACCGGAGTGTTGTCGTAATAGGTAACATAAGTATTACCATCAAAGTACGGTGTTGGTTTGGTGAAATCTGGTGATGTTTGATCTTCTGTCATCCAGCTTTCTGAAGTTGTATTCCAGCATTGAGTTGGCGGTTCATAATCGTTGCTGGTTATGCTCATTTCAAACCCAGTGACGACATCATCAACTAAAAAGCCAAAAAGCTGTTTGGTGTCAGCACTGTTATGCAAACTGAAAGAAGAAATGCCAACATTTGAGCTTAAAATGAAGGTGTTTTTAAAGCCTGTTTCACTAATGATATTACCTAGTAAAATATCCCAATCGTGCTCCCCCATAATACGATTGTCTATGTGAGATTCTGTGTAGCCAAGTGAAATAGCTGCATTGCTGATTAAAATTCTCGCCGCTAAAGGATCTGATTCAATAAATTCTTCTAGGCTAAATTCACTGTCTTCAAGTAATGCTTTTAGATCATCAAAACTAAGATTAAGTACGTTTTCTAATGCTAATAGTGCCGGTATTTGACCAGCGAGCACTTGTTCAACATAGTTATATAATGCTTCAGTAATGATGAAATCATCTGACACAGAATTAGCAGCAGTCACCTGATATAAGCTTGAAGGTTGTTGTGCAAATAAACGTGCTAGCAGCGTATCGACTTCAGTGAGTAGTACGGTTTTCTGCGACGCTTCTAATTCACTGTTTTGAATTTCAACTTCTCGATTAAACTTTATGTTGGTAAGTAAGTTAATGGCACCTCCATATTCGCTTGAGGCGACTAAAGTTCCAAGACCAGCTTCATTAATTATAGTATTTAGCTGCTGTGGTTGAGCTGCCCCTTTAAATTGAAGCTGCACTGCTTGAGGTTTTTTATTGCTACCAGATGATGCAGCTGTCCAATTGGCTAAAAGGTAATATTCAGGGGTTTCAACTTCACTTTGCCAGTCAATTTGGTATGTGCCTTCAGCATCACTTATTGTTGTAGGTTCATCAGTATCACACGTTAGGTTCATGTTTAAGTCAGCGCATATAGTTGCTCCGACTACAGCACCTTGGTAAGCAGCAATACCAATAACTTGGTGGTCATACTCTGTAGCAGCTGGAGGTGTGCTGGTATCAGGTGGCGTTGAAGTATCTGGTGGAGTAACTTCAGGCGTAGGTTCACTATCTGAGGAACCACCACAACCTATTAATACAATTGAAAGCGCAGCCGCAATGATTGACGGGCGCCAATTGGGGGTAAAATCCATTTTATTTTCCTAATCCTTGAATATAAAGTACTCAAACCTAACCAGTTGAGTAACGACTTTCGTATTCTATAAGCTATTAATTATTATATAAATAATACTTAGTGATGTAATTCTGGAAATATGAGTAATTAAAGCCATCGCCGTATCAAATATGTCGATATCGCTATATTCAGCGGGGGAGTTAGCATCAATAGAATTAACCTTCATTGTTAATTATGTCCGTATTTGAAATAGTAAAATAGGATACTGTTATTTTTAAATCCTATTCACTTTTTTGGTATTCTGTGACTATGAATTAACTCGTTTAATGGCACTCAGAGTGCCAGCACTACATTTTTAAGGGAACCATTCGAATGACATTTGCTAAGTATGTTGCTGTAACAATACTCATGGCTGGGCTGAGTATTAATGCTTATGCCGATAACCGAGCAGCAATGCTCGAATTTGATGCCAAAGTCAGGCCTATTGCACAAAGAAGTCAGTTACTTTCAGACATGCAGGTCAAGTTAATGGATGACTTTAATCAAATGGCAGAAGCGGGCAAGAGTGCTAGCGCGGTGTTTAACAGTGGTAAGGTGCAGCAACTGCAATTATTGGGGAATGAAACTCTCATTGAAGCCAACTTGTTTGTGGCTGAGTTCGAACACTTTTTAGCGCAGCTCCCTGAAACGTCGACCTGTTATCTGCCTGAAAAAGTCACAGAATACCAAGGTATAATTACCCAGCTTACGCAAGCCAATAAAGCATTAAGTAACGTGCCTGAGATTGCTGATGGCGATGAACTAGGCGCCGCCATGGCGTTATTAAACTTGCAAATGCATGCAGGGCAATTGAGCTCTTTAGTGCAAATGTTTCAGTTAGTAAAAACCTGTTATATGCCAGAAGCGATGGGACTCAGCAAAGAAGATGTTGAGCAGATGAAGGCATAAACTGAAGATGCTGATAATTAGTAGATTATCCGTTAGTTGGTTTTTCCTCTAAATTAGTTCTCATATTAAGAAATAATAATATGAGCACCAGTATTTTGAATCTTCTCTTGAGCTTTCATTGCTAAATACATTGAGTTTGCACTTAATCACTAATCACTAATCACTAATCACTAATCACTGAGCATAAAACAAAACGGGCGCCAGTATTGCTACTGACGCCCGTTTTGTTTTAATGCAGGATTAACGTGCACGATTCGGTTTACGGCCGCCACTTGGCTTACCTTTACCGCTAGCTTTACCTTGTCCTTGTCCTTGTCCCTTCGCTTGCTGGCCTTTGGTTTGGCCTTTGCCGCCACCTTTTGCTTGGCCTTTATGTTTGGTGCTGCGGTTATGCTGCATAAAGTGCTCTGGCCCTTCAATCTTTCCACGCTCTGACGCTGTTTTGGGCTTAGGTTTAGGCTTTTTCTTTGGTGCTGCTTTTTTGTCTTCAGATGATGAGTCTTTGATCATCTCAAATAACACATCTAATTCTTGTTTGTCTAAGTCACGCCATTCGCCAATCGGTAGCCCTTTTAGGCTGACATTCATGATTTGCTGACGTTCAAGCTTAGTGACTTCAAAATTGAAATATTCACACATGCGGCGAATTTGACGGTTAAGACCTTGTACAAGCACAATTTTGAATGCGTAAGGCGAGACTTGTTCAACCTTACATTTTTTAGTCACGACGCCAAGAATAGGTACGCCAGCGGCCATGCCTTTAATGAATTCATCAGTAATCGGCTTATTCACCGTGACAATATATTCTTTATCGTGATTATTACCAGCACGGAGGATTTTATTAACTAAGTCGCCGTTATTGGTCAAAAAGATCAAACCTTGGGAGTCTTTATCTAAGCGGCCAATAGGGAAAATACGGGTGGAGTGATTGACGAAATCAACAATGTTGTCGCGCTCGGTGCCTTCTGTGGTACTGACAATACCGACAGGTTTATTCAGTGCGATAAACACCAAATCTTCAGCATCTCTTGGCTCAATATCTTGGCCGTTTACTTTAACTTTATCGCCAAAAGAAACTTGGTCGCCCACTTGTGCACGTTTACCGTTAATAAACACATTGCCTTGCTCAATAAAACGGTCGGCATCACGGCGTGAACATATGCCACTTTCACTGATGTATTTATTAAGGCGCATTGATGAGTCGGTCACTTGGGTCGTCCTATTAAAAATTTAAAAAGCAGCTAAGAACAGATTGAAAACAGACTTGCTTTCAATTCAATTTTATTTAGCATTAGGCAATTGGGTGTATTGTAAAACAGCAGTCTAAAAAAGCAGAGCAGTTTATCATTTTTACTGAACTTTCTTAAGTAGGGTGATGAAACGGGCTTTGCTGAAATGAATAAGGATAATTCATGTTGATCCAACTTAGAGATTTAACCGAAGCAGATTTAGAGGCACTTTATCTATTTCAAGATGATCCAGTCGCTAATCAAATGGCGGACTTTCCAGCAAGAGATCGAGACAGTTTTTTTGAACATTGGCGCACCAATGTATTAGGCCGAGAGGATGTTTTTGCCCAGGGAATAATCGCAGATGACGTGCTGGTGGGCAGTGTGCTGTTATGGTCGATGAATGCGGCTAGCGCCCACCCTGATTGGTTTTTAGGTTATTGGCTCGGACGTGAGTTTTGGGGCAAGGGTATAGCCAGTCAAGCAGTAAGCATATTTGTTAAAAGCCATTCTAAAAGGCCGATTATTGCTGAGGTTGCCAGCCAAAATAAAGGCTCTATTCGTATCTTAGAAAAACTAGATTTTGAGCATTGCGGCGCAGTCGAAGAGAGTGAGCACTTTAGTCAAAACTCGCAAAACCCTTTGCTTGAAATGAAGTTATCGAATTAACAGGTGGATAATCTAATTCAGGTTATTTAACTTGAAAAAGGGCGGGCAGTTTTGTCTGCTCGCCCTTTCTCTACAGCTTAAACCTATGATTAGCGCATTTGGCTTGGCATATTAAGCTGTGACTTTATTTTTTTCAGTTGGTTAATGTTCTGTTTGTTTAACTGAGCTTTGTTAGCAGGGTTATTAAAACGAGCTTTAACATTAGCCACTTGTTGGTCTGTTAATGCTGGGCGGTTTAATAATGCCACCACAGTGTCTGTAGCTAATGGTCCATCAAAACCGTTGTCGATTTTGGTATATGGGCTATCCCAATCGATAGCAATACCATCTTCAGTTTTGATAATGGCATAAGTATTATCGTCTTCCATTGCGCCATGTCTAATTACAACCGTTGGGTTGTCATCATTCCCCTGTTCAACAGTTATAATGGCAACCGTCGCATCTTGATTACTTCGATCATAAATTTTCAATTGGCCACTATCTGCATCATAAACCACTTTATATAAGCCAAACTCTGGTGTATCACCATAGTCAGGTTTCTCAATTGGATTGGTTGGCTCATGGTAAATAGGTAACTCTTTTTCTATTTCAATTGGATTTGTTGGTTCAAGATAAATAGGTAACTCTTTTTCATGCTCAATCGGGTTTACTGGTGTTCCGCCTAGCCCCCAACCAGAATCAATTCGTGCTGCATATGCATCCTTTAGCTGATCTGCAATCGTGTATTTAGGCTGGTTAGGCGGTGTTTCTTTCTCAATTGGGTTATCAAGACCACTGTCTAGTCCCCAACCACCGTCAACTCTTGCTGCATAAGCATCTTTAGCTTGATCGCTTAATGTGTAATTTGGTGTCTCTGGCGTTGGCGTAGCAGATTCTGTAGAGCTTGTTGATGAACAGCCGCTAATGAAAAGGCTTGATAACACAAGAGTTGAAACAGCAAGTTTGTTGATAGACATAGTCTTCCTCAATTTGTTAAGAGATTCATTTGCTGACCTCAACTCCATTTGCGGTTTCGCATTAAGAGCACAGCATGATGAATTGCAATATGGTTTTAAGTTTCAGAAGCCCGTTGCCTCGTGAAGTTGGATACATATTAAACAACTTGAACTCATTGATAATTAGGGTTAGCTTTAGTTGATGTATTTACACTGTGAATGAGTGAGTGATGATGGCTAATGCAAAACAGTTTGATATGAATCTATTACGAGTATTTAACGTCGTTTGTCATCGCGGTTCATTTACTCTGGCGGCAGAGGAGTTGGAATTAACGCAATCGTCAGTCAGTAATGCAATAGGTCGTTTAAAAGCCATAGTTGGTGAAGAGTTATTTGTGCGGGTAGGCAGAGGAATTCAGCCAACAGTTTTTGCAAAAGAGTTATACCAACAGTTGCACCAGCCCCTTGAAGACATTGAACAAGTATTGATGGGCTTAGAAGAGTTTGATTACCGGAAAGCTCAACGCAGGTTTACAGTATTAGCCAACGATGTCGTTATTAGAAGATTGCAAGGAGCACTAGATAGGCTCCTCGTTAATACTGGCATTGAAATTATTTTTAAAGAAACGCCTCATAATGAAGCTGAAATTGAATCTTCATTAATGTTTGAGCAAGTAGATTTAGTATTGCACTTGGATTTTTCTGAGTTAAAAATGTTTGCCCGTAAAAAGCTTATTGATGAAGAGGTCGTTTGTGTCGCTGCATTAAATCACCCGCGGTTACAAGATGGGCTAACTGTTGAGCAATTTTTAGCGGAGAAACATATACTTTTCAGTGGCCGAACGAATAATTTACCAATGGCTCAAGCCTTAAATATACCGATTATGAGTAAACGTGAACTGCATGGAGAGCAATCTTCATTTTTAGGGATAATGGCATCGGTATCAAAATGTGAAGCTATTGGGCTCATTCCAAAAAGCTATGCAGATGAATACAAAACAGTATTCGGATTGCAAATATTTCCTATACCATTTAAAGCTCCACCCTTAGAAGTGTGTATGTTTTGGAAAAATAAACTGACGCAAAATCAAGCTAATAAATGGTTACGGGATACTATTACGTCAATTTTATAATTGACATAACGTGAATAAACAATCTCAAGCTTCTGACTTATGCATTCACACTGTGAATGTATCAACCTACCTTCGCTCTAATTATCAATATCACTTAACTTGATAGACTTGCATTCATAACGTGACTCTTAGTTTGTTAAAGAGAGCACCATGGTATATCTGAATTGGAAGTCTTCAAGCTTATGAAATCTATTTCAACTTTATCTATTGCATTGTTATGTATAACAAGTGCGGCTCATGGCGCCTCGATTAGCAATGATATTGCGGTGATGTTTCCTGAAATGGAGATAAATCAACAATCTGAACCCTTGTATAAATCTGTCGGATTTGATGTCTCTATGCACGATGGTGAAGCTATTTATACTGCGAATGCTAGTGTCGATATTAGTGAGACTTGGCGAGTGTTTGGCGAATATAACAATGAGCATTACTGGGAAGTAGGCGTGGGTAAAAGTTTTTATACTCAAGCTTTTGCGATTGAACTGTCTGCAAAAGCGAGTGATTATGGCTTTTCCGCAGGGACGTTTTGGGCAATGCCCTTACAAGAAGATTATGTACTATTTGCTGATGCTAATTACAACTGGAATACCAACGATTTATCGATTGAGGCGGACAGAGTTAGTAGTGATTATACACCCGCAGATTCAGTGGATATCCAACTTGGACTGTTATGGAAAGCCCATGAGTATATAGGTATTAGTTATAGCTTTAATCAAATCTATGAGACTAAAAGTGCAAGCCTAAATACTGATATTACCTTACCTGAATATGATGTTAGCCATAAGCATCATTATTTATATGGGAAGGGGAGTATGAATTATCATAAACTATCTATCACGAGTAAAATCTGGAAATTAGCGCCATATTTTAGTTACAGTTATTTTGCAGATAGTGAAAATATTTATGAGTTCGGGTTAGCATTTAATTTCTAAGTTTTATGATTAATAGGCTTTAAGCTAAGAGTGAATCATGTCCC
>NZ_MCUF01000086.1:1474-6528 GCF_002873615.1 Shewanella sp. 10N.286.51.B7 | reverse complement strand
GGGACATGATTCACTCTTAGGTTACCCAAACAACCTACTTAAAATATATCGCTTAATTAGCTTTCTCACCTTATGCGTTCAGACTGTTACTTAAATAATGAGCATTAAACCGATTGCTGATAAGCAAGTTGTAGCCATTGTTTTACTTCATCATTCACATCGCTAATATCTTTGAGCTGTATGCGGTGGCTACACATTGCGCCAAAAGGCCCTGAGTCTTCTAGGCAACCTTGGGGCTCGGTATCTTTAATTTTTAAGCCAAGATCGATACGGGTTTTGGTGGCTGGTTTTATCAGGGCAAATTGTTTTTTCCTAATGATGCTCACTGTCGCTTTTTTAGGGGTTATTACTACGTCTTGGCCAAAGTTGCTTACAATAGAAATCAGTAAATCGTAAATTGGCGTCAGTGCTTCTTTGCCTTGATATTGTTGGGTAACTAACTCATCAGTAGACTCATCTTTTTGTTTTGATAAGGTCACAATCGTATTGGCAAAGCCATGGGTTACTCCATGTTCGGTTTTTAAATATTTAACTGCCATTCCATGCTTTTCAATATTCTGCTGTGCAAGTATGTCGAGCCACTCTGGTAATGACTTGCCGGTTTTTTCCGGCATGTTATCAATCATGGTTTGCAGTGCTTTATCCATTTGCCTCTCCCATTTTCTGTTCCATTTATTCGCGAATGATTAAATATCATCTTTATCCTTATATGTATAAAGGTAGCTATTTGAACTCAATAATGCACTTGTTTTATATCAAGCCTCATAGACGACTGCAGACTAGAAGGTAGGGGCGGATTGTAGAAGATAGAAGATAGAAGATAGAAGATAGAAGATAGAAGATAGAAGATAGAAGATAGAAGATAGAAGGTAGAAGGTAGGGGGCGGATTGTAGAAGATAGGGAATGTCGACCGGAATGAAACTGATCACTCAAGTTTGTTGATTGCTTATAAGCAAGATTAGCAGGGAGTTACGAGCAACTCCCTTTTGAAGCGTGGTATAAAGAGCGCCTTTAACTCAAAGCTGGTTTGGAAACACTATATAAACTGAATGTTTAATCAGCATGTCCATGTTTATGTCCATGTTTATGCCCATGTCTAAGTTAATGTCAGTGTGAATGCCCATCACTGATTGCTTTTCCTTCTGTGTCATAAAACCCAGATGCGCCGTGTTCAACAAACCCTAATGTCACCATTTTAGTTAAAAACTCATCGCTATGATCGTCACCAATATCGGCGTAATCGGTCATTTTATAATGATTAAGCTGTTTGAAAAAAGTCGCGATTTTATTTGCATCATGGCTGAGCTCAGTCAGTTGCCATTGCTCATGTGTTTGATGTTTTCCTTGGTTTTTTGTCCAGCTAAAACGACTAATAAGTTGAAGTTCTGGTAACCAAACTAACTCAATTTTACTGTTGGCAGAGGTCTGAGTTAATATTTGCTGACGCTCACAGCCTTTGCCTGTTTCGGCGCTAAGGGTTAACTGTGAAATAAGCTTGTCTGAGATAAATTGATAACGATATGACCAATCGTGTTCAGATTTCCCGTGTACGACTTCTCCAGGTTGGTATTCTATACCGCGTTGATAATGATCAAAAAAGCGGGTGGGTTTGATTTGCTTATTATTGAGCAAAAACCACGATTCGGTAATGTCTGTTTGCGGATATTGATGTGCGACGGTGTTTCCCTGACGCCATAGGTTTAGCTTGCTTGTGTGGCTCGAATTTTTACTCGATACGTTTGGCGAATTATCAGAGGAGGTGAGTTGATAACTTGCCTGCAAGTTTGATGGTGATAACTCACATTGAGCCTCAGCAGCGCTCGATAACGTGATGAGTAAGCTTGATAGCATGAATGATAAAGGCAGTGATAACTTCACTAAAACTCCTATGACATTGGTTGTTTTGCTCAATGTCGGTGTAGATAGGTTAAGACTAAATAATTAATTAAACCCTTGGCTGCAACTGGGTTACAGCCAAAGGGTTTATTACAACTGCTCGTATTACTGTTCAAAGAACTGCTCTTATTACAGCTAGTATTACAGCTCTTATTACAGCTCTTAGTACAATTACAGTAATGACTAGTTGGTTTGCGCAGCGTTAGCTTTGTTAGTTAAATCAGCAGCAAAGTCCATGATGTGGTAAATCACACTCTGTTCATTGGTGCCATTGACTAACATTGCTCCTGGGCCGTAAGCATAGATCCCAACATCTTCACCCGCGTGAGTTTCAGAGCTGGTAGGCACTAAAGACTCTTGGTGGAAACCAGAAGAGGCTGTGTCGACATCAGTGAGGTCAAATCGACCTGCGGTAATGTCTTCGCCGTAACCAGCATCTGCATCAGTTTCAGTACCTAGGTTTTTAAAGCCGCGACCATTGGTGTAACCCAGTGTGGTGTATGGCATGCCATCTGAAGCTGTTGAAGGTTCTTCGCTACCAATGCCAACGACTGTTCCTAAGATTGGGTTACCGCGTTTTGGGTAACCTGCAATGGTAAACACGTGGCCGTGATCGGCAGTAACGATGATTAATGTGTCAGACATATCCGTCATTTCAACTGCTTTGGCAATCGCATCTGAGAATGCCAAAGTGTCAGTTAATGCGTTATACGCACTGCCTGCGTGATGACCATGGTCGATACGACCTGATTCAACCGTTAAGAAGAAACCTTCATCGTTGTTATCTAGGATATCAATGGCTTTAGCAGTCATTTCAGCGACAGAGGGTTCACCTGCAACATCATTGGCGCGATCAGCTTCGTATTGCATATGAGACTCGTTAAATAAGCCCATCACACGAGTCGTATTAGCGGCATCAATGGCATCAAAGCCTGCTTGATCCATCACATACACACCGTCTGTGTAGGTCGCTTGCCACTCAGCTGTTAAATCACGGCCATCGGTGCGGTCGCCTTCAACTGAGCTGACTGCATCTGCTGAGTTGTAAGCTGCATCTTTAGGTAAGAAATGACGGCGACCGCCACCCATAACGACGTCGATACCGTCAACATCAATCCCGTTAATGCGCGCTTCAAGATTGACTTCAAAGTTAACCAGTTGGTCAGCAATATCTTTACAACCAGCTGTAACGGCCTCTTCAGGCATATCTGAGATATCTTCCCAGTTACGATCGGCAGATTTAGCATAAGTAGCAGCGGGTGTTGCATGGGTAATACGTGCAGTTGAGATTACACCCGTTGATTTACCCGCTATTTCTGCCAGTTCCAATGCGGTAATTAACTCAGTGCCTGCCACAGTGCTGCAATCGCCACGCTCAACATTTTCATCAACCCCTAAAATGCCCGCGTCGGTTTTCACACCACTCATCATTGCAGTCATGGTGCCTGCTGAATCTGGCGTTTGTGCATCAACATTGTAGGTTTTAGCAAGGCCTGCAAATGGGAAGGTATCGAATGAAAGGTTATGCTCTTCACCGTTTTTACCTTGCATTTGTCCTTCTAAAATACGCGCTGCTGTGACAGTTGAAATACCCATACCGTCACCAACAAACAAAATCACGTTTTTAGCACTACCACGTAATTCATTTAACGCGCTTGCATTGACTGCTGCGACTGATTGCGCTGATGTTTTAGCGCTGTTACTTACCGCTAGATTTGGCATGGTTGCATTCAGCCAATTCTGACGTGCGGTGGTGATTTCTTGCTGACCCGCTACAAACCAGTCGTTATTAACACTGGTTAAGATTTCGCTGGTACTAACTTCAGTATTACCTGGTGCACATACGTATTCTGTAGCAGTGATTTCAGCGGTTTGTAATGCACCGTCACTGTCAGCATCAATACCTGAATCAATTTGTACACCGCTGTTAGGGCAGTTAGCGTCGCCAATGGCTAATGCTGTTTGTACGATAAGACTCGTTGAACCATTTGAACCATCAGCACCATTTGTTCCGTCAGTACCATTGGTTCCGTTAGCGCCATCATCACCGTCTGAACAAGCAGATAGACCGATTACAGCAAGGGCGACAAGAGATAGATTTAAGTTTTTCATATTCATTTCCTGCTTATTCCTGAATTAAGTCGAGAGATTGTTCAATAAGGTGAAATACTACGCTTTGCTCAACAACACCTTGCACAAGTTGTGCGCCAGGGCCTTGTGCATGCAAAGTAATGTCTTCACCTGAGTGGGTCTCTGAACTCATTGGAATCAAGGCTTCTTGGTGAAATCCTGATGTAGTGGTATCAACGTTTGTTAAGTCCTGACGACCAGCATTTACGTCTTCGCCATAACCAGCATCGGCATTGGTTTCGTCGCCTAAATCATGGAAACCATTACCATTGGTGTAGCCGAGTGTTGTGTACGGTAAGCCATCAGATGCCACTGTTGGTTCGGTTTCGCCAATAGCGACGACTTTACCTAAAATTGGGTTGCCGCGTTTTGGGTAACCAGCAATAGTGAATACATGGCCGTGGTCAGCGGTAACCAAAATAAGGGTCTCGCTTGGGTCAGTTTTTGCGACAGCTTCTTTAACAGCATCAGATAGGGCAATAGCGTCAGTTAATGCGTTATAAGCGCTACCAGCATGATGACCATGGTCAATACGACCTGATTCCACCATTAAGAAGAAACCATTGTCATTGTTATCAAGAATATCAATCGCTTTACCTGTCATTTCAGCTATTGAAGGTTCACCTGCCACATCATTGTCGCGGTCTGCTTCATATTGCATATGAGACTCATTAAATAGTCCCATGACTTGCTTGGTATTTTCAGTGTCGATGGCATCAAATCCTGCTTGATCCATGACGTAAACACCTTCGCTGTATTTGGCTTGCCATTCTGCGGTTAAATCACGTGAATCTGTGCGATCGCCTTCAATTTCACTCACGGCATCTGCGCTGTTAAATGTGGCGTCTTTTGGTAAAAAATGACGACGACCGCCACCCATGACGACTTCGATACCATCGATATCCACACCTTGAAAACGTGCTTCGAGATTGGCTTCAAAATTCACCAGTTGTTCGGCAATGTCTTTACAGCCGCCAGTTACCGCATCTTCTGGCATATCTGAGATATCTTCCCAGTTACGATCGGC
>NZ_MCUF01000086.1:0-751 GCF_002873615.1 Shewanella sp. 10N.286.51.B7 | reverse complement strand
GGTGTTGCATGGGTAATACGCGCCGTTGAAACAACACCCGTTGATAAGCCTTTGATTTCAGCTAGTTCAAGTGCAGTGACCACTTCATTTCCAGCAACCGTTGAACAGTCACCGCGAACGATATCTTCATCAACACCTAGAACACCAGCATCACTTTTAAGGCCTGACATCATGGCTGTCATCGTGCCCGCAGAGTCCGGCGTTTGTGCATCTACGTTATAGGTTTTCACTAACGCAGTGTGAGGGAATGTTTCGAAGCTTAAGTAGCCTTCTTCACCAGGTTGTCCTGCCATTTGTCCCTGAAGAATACGGGATGCAGTTAGGGTTGAAACGCCCATCCCATCACCGACAAAAATGATCACGTTTTTGGCTTTAAATTGATTATTAGTATCCAGTTTTGTGTCGATTGCGCTTTGCGCATCAGTAAACCAAGCATTCTCAGTTTGGTATGACGGTAGCACTTCAGCATTTAAGGCACTTGAAATGACTAAAGCAAGCACACCATATGATGCTTTCCAGGTCTTATTCATTATGTTGTCTATCCTATTGACGAGTGGTGGTTGAAAGCAGAGTTAGCTGCCCAATGAAAACGCACAAAGGTTAATCGGATGTTGTGAATGTTAGCTTGCAGTTATTTGATGTTTTGATGACCGAAATGTGACCACTTAAAACTGAATAAATTGTACTGATATAATCTGTTTATTAATGTTTGAATTATAAAGGATTAATTTTTTGATATGTTATAACATAT
>NZ_MCUF01000085.1:0-8077 GCF_002873615.1 Shewanella sp. 10N.286.51.B7 | reverse complement strand
TCTTTGGCTTTTTTCATGTCACCGCCGCACTTACCTTCACCGCATTTACCTTCTGCAGCTTTTTTCATATCGCCGCCACACTTACCTTCACCACATTTACCTTCTGTGGCTTTTTTCATGTCGCCGCCACATTTGCCTTCACCGCACTTACCTTCTTTAGATTTGCTTTCGCCACCATCAAGTTGGTAACCGGCATTCATTTGCTCAAAACCAAATGGGTTCGCTTCAACAGAAGTTGATACACCTGCAGTTAATACCACTGCGCCTAAAGCCATTGCTACTGTAGTTTGTTTTACTGAGTTCATAATAATCTTCCTTATATTCAAACTTTATAATGGTGACCAACAACTAACAGTGCTGGCTTACACTTTAATAGACCTACAACCGTTTACTTTTATTTCACAAAAATTGATCTAAATCATAATTATTTTCAAAAATTCTTGCTAGAAAGCCCAGACTATTTGTAATCATAGTGTAAATTTATGATGTATCAACCTGATATTTAAGATTAATATTACTTTTTCAACTTATTTGTATTTTTTCACTGTATTGAAATGAATTTGTATAAAAAGCTAAAGTCGCTAGAATGGCGCTCCTTTAATTGACAACAGGTTGAACCGTGCGCGTAGTATTAGCTCCGATGGAAGGCGTCATTGATGATTTGATGCGAGAAATATTGTCTGAAATTAATCCATATGACTTAGTGGTCACTGAGTTTGTGCGAGTAATCAGCCAATTGCTTCCTGAAAAAGTGTATTACAAACTTTGCCCTGAACTCCATAACGGCGGGTTTACCGCATCAGGTACCCCTGTTCGTATCCAATTATTGGGGCAACATCCAAGTGTAATGGCTGAAAATGCCCAACGAGCCGTAGAGTTAGGCTCACAAGGTGTTGATGCTAACTTTGGTTGCCCTGCAAAAATGGTCAACCGCAGTAATGGCGGCGCGGTATTACTGCAATACCCAGATACCATCCACGATATAGTAAAAGCCATGCGAGATGCTGTACCTGCTGAGCAACCTGTTACCGCAAAAATTCGTCTAGGCTTTGAAGATAAGTCTTTGTTTATGGAAAATGCGTTAGCTGTATATGAAGCTGGCGCCACAGAGTTAGCTATTCATGCACGCAGTAAAGTCGACGGTTATAAACCTCCTGCTTATTGGGAATACATAACCGAAGTACGTGAGCGCTTACCGATTCCAGTGATTGCTAATGGTGAGATTTGGAATGCTGATGATGCCAAGCGCTGTATGGAAGTGACAGGCTGTGACAACATCATGCTTGGTCGCGGGGCTATGTCGCTACCAAACTTAGCGGCAACCATTAAAGATGGCGTAGCACCTTATACCTGGTCACAAACCTTAAGTTTACTGCTGAGCTACACCCAAAAACAGCTTATTGGCAAAAAATCTGATTATTATCCAGCACGGGTGAAGCAATGGTTCACCTATCTTAATAAGCAATACCCAGAAGCAGACACATTGTTTAGAGAGTTAAGAGTGATGAAAACAACAGATGATATTGTGGCGATTTTAGAAAAAGCATACGAGCAAAATAATAAATAATGGAATTAGTTATTTGGTTACCTGCACTTTATATGAATAAAGCTTAATATTAGATGACATAAATGAAGCCTTGATTTGATCTCCATCATAACAATACTGCTGTATAGCGTTAGACTACATACCCAGTAAAATGATTAAGTAATTAGGCCCTTTTGTGAGTACTCAAGAGATACAACAAACATTAATGCAAAAAGAAGCACAGCTTAAATACGAGCTAGTGCATCACCTGAATCAGCAGGTTAATGTAAATAGTGCAGCTCAAATTCATTTTAATATGAGTTTGACAGAGCTGATTGAGTTAATGAGTAGCCAAAATTTAACAGACAGCCCTCTTTTCAGCCAACTGACTCGCCTAGATGCTGCTCTTTGCCAACTAGAATTAGGTCTGTATGGTTTGTGCTCTGATTGCGAATCTGAAATAGAACCAGATAGATTAGCAATCGATCCTACTGAGCAGCGCTGCGCTCATTGTGATGCAAAACACCGTCAAGAACACCGCCAAGAACTTCGTTTAAGTCACTAACCTTTTTTATTTCAACTCTTCTTTATTCTCTCATTTACGTTCTTTGTTGAATTAAAACCAATAAAAAAACCTCCGACTCGCGGAGGTTTTTTAGCTTTAAACTTTAGAAAAGTTTAGAAACGTTGGCTTAAGCGAATGTAATAAGTACGACCTAATACATCATATAAACCTACGTTTACATCGCGGTAATCTGCGTAGTCATAATATGTTGGTGCTTCTTCATCAAGTATGTTGTTAACACCTACTGTGATAGAACCATTCATTGAGTGATTGTAAGCAAACTGCACATTATGTTTGAAGTAAGTACCATAGTCTGTGTAGTTGTCATACTCTTCTAGTTCACGCCAGTATTCAGCTGATTGGCTACCAATATATACTGTAGTCCATGCTGCACTGAAGTCATCGTAACTCCAACCTACTGCAAAGTTACCACGTAAATCTGGATAATCAGTAGAGCCTGAATAATCAATCATTGCAGATTCTGCATTATCCTGTTTCTTGAAATCAAGTACTTTTGATAGGTCAAGTTTGAAGTTCCAGTCACCAACACTACTTTCTAAGTTATACGCTGTGACAAAATCAATACCTGAAGTCTCAACGGTTGCAATGTTACGCACACCTGATTCAATGTACTCAATTTTTCCGTCAGCACCACGAGTAACGAAGTCAGATGTACCTTCACGTAACTCATCACGTAAGATGTCATCTACACCCACTGATTCAATCTTATTGTCATAAGTAATTGAATAGTAAGAAACCTCTACATTCCAATCATCATTAACATTCCAAACACCACCGACAGTAAACGAATTACCCTCTTCAGCTTCTAGATTAGGGTTGCCACCGAACCAAGTTTTATGTTGTTGGTTAGGATCACAATATGTATCGTCATCATTACCTGCAGTATTACACCATAAGTTATCAAGTGACGACTCAAAGCTTAATGCTTGTGAAGAGAACATCTCACCCATGTTTGGTGCACGGAACGAGTCGCCATAACTTGCACGTAGTAATAATGAATCAACTGGACGCCAGCTTAAACCAAGCTTAGGCACTACAGCATCAAAGGTTGAAGAATTGACAATATCACCTGTTGCACCAGTAAGCTTACCTTCTTGCTCGTAACGTTCATAACGAACAGCAGCTGAAACTTCAAAGTTCGCAGGTAAGCCCATTTGGAATTCTAAGTAACCAGCTGTACGATCACGAGTTGCGTTAACATCGTCACCACCAGAACCACCAGAAATAATTCCTGCAGCAGACTCAGGATCTGAAGTTTGTTTAAAATCAATCATTTCATACTCAGCACCCGCAACCATTGCTAAGCTAAAATCACCTTCATCAATAAGTAAAGTAGAGACTAAACCATCAATTTGGGTACTTTCAAATTTACCTTGATAAACCCCTGTATGCGCAGCAGCGCCATACAGTTCAGACATTTGGCCATTCCACTCTTCATAGCTCATGCCTGAAGTGTTGAAAATATCATAATTCCCAGTATCAATTTCACGCTGAATGATACTGTCATTAATCAAGTTATAGCCAAATGAGTTAGTTGTAGAAGATGAGCTTTGTACATTAAACTCCCAATCTAAGCCGTTACCTACATCAGCAAAACCAACAAAACCTGCTAAGATATCGAAATTATTCGTTTCAGTTAAAGTGTCACGTTCACCGATTTGAACTGAGCGCATGTAAACAGTAACGTCTTCTCCACCCGTTGAAGCATAAGGGTTATAAGGGTTATCTGCTGACATTACTGGATAGTTAGTTGATACTGGCGTACCCGCATAACGAGTTTCTGTTTCAGCTAAAGAGGCGGTTGCACGTCCACGGAATTGAATATCATCTGTAATATCGTAACTAAAATTAGTTAAGAATGAGTTACGGGTCGAATCACCAAATAATTTGGTCACTTCTCCATAACTGTATAAACAGCGTCCATCAGAGTTTAATACTGTATTATCTACTTGATCACAAAACTCTGAATTGTCTACCCAGCCAGAATCTGAAATACCATTAGGAACTGAACTAAATGTACTGTATGCACCATACGTATCATCATCTAACTTCCAAACATCACGATCCATAACAGCTTTAGTATCATAATACTCATAGGTAAAAGTGATATTCCCTTTATCAGTATTGTAACCAGTCGCTATTGATAAACGCTCTGCATCACCGCCTTCTACATCAGGCATCTCATAGCTGTAATCAAGTTGTACGCCATCAAATTCTTTCTTGGTAATAATGTTAATTACACCAGCTACAGCATCTGAACCATAAACAGCAGATGCGCCATCACGTAAAATTTCAATTCTTTCTACGATAGACATAGGGATTGAAGATGTATCTGCTACTGCGCCAGAACTTGAACTGGTTCCAGGCATACGACGACCATCCAGCAGTACTAATGTTGCAGAAGCACCAAGACCACGTAAGTTAACACTACTAGTTGAACTTGCGCCTGAGCCATAACCCGACACACCACGCCATGAGCCAAAGCTGTTAATAGCTGAGTTATTTAAAACATCTGCTACTGTTTTTTCACCGGTCATTGCGATTGCTGCTGCATCGATTACTGTGACAGGCGAAACGGTTTCCATATCGACTTGCTTAATACGTGAACCTGTTACTTCAATTCTTTCTACTTTCTCTGGTGCATCTTCAGCAAATGCAACACCTGAGAAAGCAACTGATGCTGCTGTCGCAGCTAGAATACTGCGACGAATCGCCTTAGCTGTTAACGTTAATGAACTCATGTAAATCTCCCTGGATGTTAGTTTTACTAACACATTGACTTTTTATTGTTTTATTTGGTTAAACCGAGGTTATAACCTCAGCTCGATACTGTTAAAACAACGTAAATCATTCAATGAGGGATACATTAATTTAACGATTTGGGTACAAATTGATACACGAAATAGTGAGCTAAATCACCATAGGTCAGCAAATAACCTTGAAAAACATGTGGTTGATTTTCACCAAGACATTACACCTTAAAAGCTGAGGCGGAAGATACAAAAAGAAACACCTGATACATGAAAGTAAAAACAACTTAACAGACTGATACAACTGTAAATATTAAGAATAAAATCGACAGATACACCTTACATATGTTTAGGGAAAGTTAACTGGTTATTTTGTTTTAAAAACAAAAAATCCCAGCCGACATCTCGACTGGGATTTTATTAACAAGATTTCTTAAAAATTAAGACTTCTTGATTAGAACTTCACGCTAGCACGAACGAAGAAGTAACGACCTAATACATCATAAGTGTACGGATCGGTATTCGAATCGTTGTTACCTGTGTAGTATGGAGGCTCTTCATCTAATACGTTATTCACACCACCAGACAATCTAACTGTTTCGGTAATGTCATAGTTAGCTGAGATATCGTGGTAAACGATTGAGTCAACTGAAGGCGCGTAACAATCACTTGGATCATCTTTACAAGCGAATGAATCCATACCGTCAATGTAACGAGCTTCATATGTTGCTGACCAATCATCACCAGCTGCTGTTAGGTTAAAGTTAGTTTTTAACTCAGCATATGCGCCCACACCACCAGTGATGTAACCTTTATAATCAACAGCATTACCATCTTGGTCAAATTCTTCATATGTATCTAAGATAGAAGTATCAAGACCCGCTTTCCAATCTAGACCTAAACCTTCGAATGTGTATGCTAAGTTAATGTCGAAACCAGATGTATTTGTTTCACCAATGTTTTGTAAACCATTATCAAAACTTATACGGCCAGTGTTATCAATTTCAATGTTAGATGCCTGACATAAAGCAGTACCTTCATTGATCTTGTTGCCGTTTGCATCTAAACACTGGTTAGCAATGTAGTTTGAATCTACTGAAGTAATTGTATTTGTAATGCCAATATCGTAGTAATCAACAGTTAACGATAAACCATCAACAAAGCTTGGAGAATAAACTAAACCAAGAGTAGTAATATCCGCTTCTTCAGGTGTTAACAGTGGGTTACCACCAACTGTTACTTCCGCTTGAGTTTGATCTGTTGCGGGGTGAACAATTTGATCGAATGATGGAGACTTACCACCAAATAATTCTGATACTGTTGGTGCACGGAAAGCGGTAGATTGACCACCACGAAGCATTAAATCATCAATTACACGCCAAGTTAAACCAAGTTTCCAAGTCGTATCATCACCGAATGTGCTGTAATCGAAATAACGAATAGCAGCGCTCAGATCAACTTGCTGAAGTAATGGAATATCACTGATTAGCGGAATTGCAAGCTCAACGTAAGCTTCATTAACATCAAATGAACCTGAAGTTGCTTCAACACGTGGGTCATTTGCAAGACCTTGTGCAGTCAACGAATCTGGAGTGTAGTATGCAGATTCTTTACGGAATTCATAACCCGCTGCAAAACCCATGGTACCAGCAGGTAAATCAACGATATCACCAGAAAGAGAAAGCGAAGCAATATCTAACTCACTACCACCAGCATTAACTTCTGTATATACGAATGGAGCAATACTATCGCCCATCCAAGATGACTGAAGAAAAGGATCAAACTCTTCAGCTTGCACTGCATCATTGATAGAGCCAATGTTATGTAAGTTAGCTAATGTGTCTACTGAATCATTCTTACCTTTATTGTAAGAAGCATCCCATGTCCAACCATTGTCGAACTCTCCTTCAACACCAACAACTAAACGGATCGTGTCAACAACTTGAGAAAAGTCACGTGAACCAGTTTCAACCATACGACGACCGTAATCTACAAGTTCGCCATCTTCTACCCATGGTAGAAGATCATCAGTCATCCAACCGCCTGCAGAAATTGGCTGGTATTCCCAAGACTCACTATTCCAGATTGGTTGTGGTGCCATTTGTTGGTCAGACCAACGCTTAGAGTACATAGCTTCAGAGAAGAACATGATTGAATCAGATAGCTCGTAAGTACCAGCCATACTTAAATTCAAACGCTCCATCGGAGTAGATAGAAAACTTGAAGCTGAATAGTTATAACGGTCAGCATCAGTGAACTCATGGTACTCACCACCACGACCACTTAAATCAGCACCATTTGCTCCCCAAATATGGCCGCCTTCTGAGTATGAAGAACCGGCACAATATAGGCCGTCAGCACCTTCAGCAATTGGACATTCAGAAAAGTCACGATCTGCTTGGCTCGCGTCACCACGTTTAGTGTACTGAGCGTTGATGACAACGTTACCTTTATCAAAGGTATTACCCATAGTGAAATCGACACTTGATTCGTCTGCATCACCTTGACCAGATACACCAGTTTGAACGTTTAATTCAAAACCATCAAAATCACGCTTTAAAATAACGTTCACAACACCCGCAATTGCATCGGTGCCGTATACAGCAGAAGCACCGTCTTTTAGTACTTCAACACGTTGAATCATAGAAACTGGAATGGTGTTTAAATCCACAGAAGACGCTGCACCAGTACCAGAAGCGATCATACGACGACCGTTAACAAGTACTAGAGTACGGTTTGAACCTAAACCACGAAGGTTTACACGGGCGTTACCACCTGAGCCGTTATTCACAGCTGCATTGGTCATGGCACCACCAGAAGATGTCATCTTCTGTAATACATCATCAATTGATGTTGCGCCTGAAGCAATAATAGCTGAAGCGTCAATAACGCTAACTGGGCTAGCAGTTTCCATATCGGTACGTTTAATACGTGAACCAGTAACTGCAATTCTTTCTACTTTCTCAGCTTGCGCTTCTTCAGCAATAACACTGCCTGAAAAAACTGAACCTGTTGCGACGGTTGTTGCTGCTATTGTCAAAAAGCCACGGCGGATTGCCTTAGCTGTCAAAGATAATGAACTCATTATTAAACTCCCTTCGTCATAATCAAACATAAAGTCACGACGTTATATTTTTTATTTTTAGGTTAATTATTTAATCAACCGAGAGCATTATTGTTAAATAAAATGACAATAGTCAACATTTATTACAAATT
>NZ_MCUF01000084.1:0-1280 GCF_002873615.1 Shewanella sp. 10N.286.51.B7 | reverse complement strand
AGAGCAGATAGCCCGTTACTCACGTAACGGGCTTTTTTGTGTCTGGAATTTGAGTGAACTATTTAGCCGTTTATGGAAACAGATAGTGTGGACGATATGCCCATGTACCCTTACAAGGATAGTAAAAATAGGTCATCGCCAAGCGCACCATATCTTTAAAATTAGTGCCTCTTAATTGAGAGCAGGTAGCCCGTTACTCACGTAACGGGCTTTTTTGTGTCTGGAAATTGAGTGAATGAGTTAGTAGCTAAAGCTAACAGACAATGTGGTCGATATGTCCATATACCCATACAATAATAAAAGTAGGGTGTAATGTCTGTGATTATAAAGCATCGCTTTATACTGACATGGAACGCGGAGGATTTATCCGCAGCTGAACATCGCCAAGCACCCCATATCTTTGAAATTAGTGCCTCTTACTTAAGAGCAGACAGCCGGTTCCTCACGTTGCGGGCTTTTTTGTACCTGGGATTTGAGATGAAATATTTTGCCATTGATGAATATGCCTACGTAATACAGGTAATGCCAAGCGCCTAATTTCATTTTTTAGATATCAGTAACTCAGTAATGATGAAGTGAGTGTATTTATATCCCCTGCGTAGAAGAAGGTTATTGGAAAATAAAGTATGTACCTGTATTAGATATCACGAAAAGATCGCTTGCTAGAGTACTTCTAGTTTCCTCTGTAAAGTTGGCTAAATTTATCTTGCATAGCAGATACATCATGAAGGGAAAATGCAGTTAATGCTTACTTCAATGAAAGTGTTTTATAGCCTGTCCTTTGTTTAGTCGTAAATGTATCCTTATCTCTGACCTTGTTTGCTTCTTATCTATTTTATAAGTTTGCTTATGACTAGTTCAAATATACTGGGCCTTGTGTATTACGGTTAACCAGGTTTTCTTATACTATGCAGCAAAAAAATAACTCATCATTAAAATTCAATTTAATTGTTCAACTAGAGTGAAACGTGCGTCTGTAGTTTCAGGTTCTATTAATTTGTATTTGAGACAACAAGATTTATTAATAATAGAAATAGAGAAAAGGTTTTTAATTTTTTATAAATGAATTTAAACAATGTTGAATTATTTCAAGTGAAGCATCGAGGTGAAGGCTTTATATACCTAAGTCTCCTACAATGTAAGTTGGCTTTAATGCGCCTGGAATTATCGATTTAATAGCCATTATGTGGATAAGTTTGGGGGTAACTCGTGTGTAACCTGTACTTAAGCAAGGAATGCAAAATAACTTCATTTTTATGTAAAAAAGCCCTTGCGCGAAA
>NZ_MCUF01000083.1:0-9573 GCF_002873615.1 Shewanella sp. 10N.286.51.B7 | reverse complement strand
AATAATGATTAATAAAAATAAAAATGCCATGGATTAATAAAAGGAATAACAATGATGAGCAGATTGTTAACTAGGAAATATAAGAAGTGGTTAACTCCACTTGTTCTAGTTCCAGTGGTCGCACTTACAGCATGTTCCGGTGATGACGGACATGATGGCGAAGATGGTGAGCCGGGTGACATCAATATTTCAATATCTTCAGCCCAGTCTTTAAAAGCTGAAATCGAAAAAGTGACTATTGATGATGCATTACAAGTTTCTTTTGAGTTCTACTTAAGTAATGTCAATGGCGTTGCTGTAAGTGGTCTAGCTGACTTAGATTCGATTCAAACATTAGGTGCGGGTATTGCCAAACTTGGCGATCAACAAAGACGTATTAGACCGTTAAATGAAGCTGACAGTGCCAGCGTGCAAAGTACGGCTGAAACGGATTTATCTCCACAATGGACCAGTTATATTAATAACGTGGTAGAGCCTGGAGAGGTTGCTGATAATGATTTAGAACCGGGCTGGGATAAAAATAAAGGCACGCAGTGGCAAGCAAGCATAGAGTCTACTTGTAAAGAAGCCTGTATTGAAGCCATAGGTAACGGTTTATATCGTTACACATTCTCGCAATCTTTAGACAGCTATTCGAATATTGATGGCATCAATACTGAGTACGTTGCTGAAAACATTCACCGTGTTTATTTAGAGTTGTTGCCTTATTCTGGGGCTACAATTGATACGATGTTGGTTAATACGACATTTGATTTTGATCCACAAACTGGCACAGCCGCTGAAGAAGCAGATAGCCGAGTGTTATTGGCTTCTGAGCAAAGCTGTTATCGCTGTCACACAGCCGATCTGTCTGCAGAGAATAGCTTACTTATGCATGGTAGCAAGCGCTTCGATTATGAAGGCTGTGTAATGTGTCATACCAGTTATTCAGGTGACCCTGAAACAGGTGTAAGCATTGGTATGGCGAGCGTAGTGCATAAAATCCATAAGAGTGATTACTTAGTGATTGGCTATAAGGGCTCAGTTCATGACTACAGTGATTTATCTTACTCAGGTGATATGCATCAGTGTCAGCAATGTCATATTGAAGATGCTGCGCCTCAAGCGGATTTTTATCAATACCCAGGTCAAGAAACCTGTTTAAGTTGTCATGAGAAATATGCGCCAGAAGGCTGGAATGGCACCGCTGTTGGTTTATTCCATGATCGTGATGCATTTCCTGATGCGTGGGCAATGAGTTGTAGTGGTTGTCATCCTGATAGCAATAACCCATTAGGTTCAGCAATATTTCATAATGCCGCGGTCAGTGTGACGGATGCGTTAGCTGAGCAATATCAATTTGCTATTACTGATAGTGTGATTGATGAATTGCAAGATACCTTAACGGCGACCTTAACCTTTAATCAATTAAGTGCTAATCCAGATGTCGATCCTGCAATTGATAACTTATGGATTGTGGCTTCAGGTAATGCGCAGCAAACAGTGATGCCTGAGAATAACGGCCAGCGAAAAGTGTGGGATATTGTATCTGGCGCTGATGATATTACGATGACTAGAGATGGCTCAGTGGTCACTATTATTGTTAAAAATGCTGGTGTTGCTGACTTTGATTTAGATTCAGTAGGCACTCTGTACGCTAAAGTGATGGCGTGTGGCGATAAATCTACTGGCCTTGTGGCTTCTTGTGACGCGCAAGATACTGATTCAAATATTGTGGTTGCAGAAGTTCCAGCCGATAGTGCTGTTGCATTAACGGCGAATGTGTCGGCTTATGCAGAGTTGGTGAACAACCAAAAATGTGCCGCTTGTCATGATGACCAGTTCCAGCAACGTGTAAACGATGCCCACAGTAAAATTTCGACTCCTGGTAATGGTGCTACCTGCGGCGCATGTCACTCACCACAAGTGGCAACCACACTTGCTGATGGTAGTTGTCAAAGCTGTCACACCAATGACATGGTCAAGTATATGAATGCAACGCGCAAGCATACACCGGGTGATGCCAGTGTGAAGGCGTTCAGAACCATCAGTAACAGCTTAGGTTATCGTGAATTAGTGCATTCTTTACATGCTAATACTCGTACAACCGAAGGTTACAGTGGTAGCGAACGAGAGGATATGACTTATCCTGCTGCAGCGAATGACTGTCAGGCTTGTCATGATGAAGGCCAGCTGACTATGGATACTCTGTCTGCGCAAAGTTCAGTTATTGTCGCGACGCCGAATGCGACAATGACGGGTGAAGTGGCTGAGTATTCTCCAACTGTCGCAGTTTGTGCTGCATGTCATAACAATGAAGCTAGTTGGGCTGCCCATGCTCAAAGTTATGGTGGGGTGTTCCAACAAGATGCGAGTTCAGGTGCGATATATCAACCTGGAGATGAATCTTGTCATACTTGTCATGGCGAAGGTAAAGGCTTTGGCATTGATGTGATGCACGGCTTTAATTAACCTAAGCCCTAGCGTTATATTGATAGAAGGTTGTTTGAGTAAAGTCAGTCCGATTTACTTGAACAACCTTTTTTATTAAGACATTTTATCAGTGCCCTTATTGAACATTGTTAATGCTCGTCCGATTTATCCGCACTTCTGTTTGTATCTAACATCTATTTGTATTCAACACATATGAATATCCAAAATATTGTATTTAAACGGCTTAGTCATAATTTACATTAAGAAGGGTATGTCATAACTGATTGTGTTTATTAGTTAAAACTTGTTTATTTCTCTGCCTTCCAATTTATGCAATAGAGTGTGCACATTTTGCGACTGTAATTTTGTTACATAAATCCGTATAATCCCCCTTCAAATGGATTCGCTACGCGCGATTAATCTCTGTGACCTTTGGAAAATAATAATGAATACCCAACCATTCCGTTCAGACATCGGCGTTATCGGCCTCGGTGTGATGGGCAAGAATCTCGCGTTAAACATAGCTGATAATGGCTACCAGGTAGCCGCTTTCGATCTTGACAGTGAAAAAGTTAATGCTGCTATTAATCAAGAAACAGCAGAAAGAAAAGCTGATAAAGCACCCCGAATGCTTGGCTGTAATAATCTTACTGAAATGCTCGCATCATTAGTAAAACCTCGTGTCATCGTGTTATCTGTTCCTGCTGGTGGCCCAGTTGATGGTGTGTGTAATGCACTGATTGATGCCGGTATTGAAACTGACGACATCATTGTCGATACAGGTAACAGTTTATGGACTGATACTGTAGAACGTGAAGCACGTTTTAAAGGCAAATTTGTGTTCTTTAGTTCAGCAGTTTCAGGTGGTGAAGTTGGGGCGCGCTTTGGCCCGTCATTGATGCCAAGTGGTAATAAAGATGCATGGCAATACGTTGCACCTGTCTGGAAAGCGATGGCAGCGAAAGTCGATCCAGAAACAGGGTTACCAATAGAGCGCTTTGAGCCAGGAAACCCTGTTATTGAAGGCGAGCCATGTACTACTTATATTGGCCCTGCGGGTTCTGGTCATTATGTGAAAATGGTACATAACGGTATTGAATACGCGGATATGCAATTAATCTGCGAAGCTTACCAATTACTTCATGATGGCTTAGGATTATCGGCTCATGAAATTGGTGATATTTTTCATGGTTGGAATCAAGGCAGCTTAAACAGCTACTTGATGGAAATCAGCGCTGAAGTATTACAACAAGACGATCCATTAACTGGTAAGCCGTTAGTGGAAATGATCTTAGATAAAGCAGGCCAAAAAGGAACAGGCTTGTGGACTGCGGTAAGCAGTTTACAAATTGGCTGCCCAGCACCAACCATTGCTGAAGCCGTGTATGCGCGAGCTGTCAGTACCCAAAAAGGCTTGCGAGTTGACTTAAGCACTAAGCTTGCAGGCCCAGCTAAGGTTACGTTAACTGATGCAGAGAAAGCCGAGTTTATTGCTAATCTTGAGGATGCATTATATTGCGCCAAAGTCTGTTGTTATGCCCAAGGCTTCCAATTAATGGCGATGGCTGCAAAAGAGCAAAATTGGTCTTTAGATTTTGCTGAAATTGCTAAGATCTGGCGCGCAGGATGTATCATTCGCGCGACGTTCTTGCAGTCTATTACCAAAGCTTACCAAGACGATGCCGAGCTTGCGAATCTTCTGATGGCTAAAACCTTCAGTGATAGTTTATCTGCTAAGCACATGAATTGGCGTAAAACAGTTGCAGCATCAGTTATGCAAGGCATTCCTGCGCCGTGTATTAGTTCTGCAGTGGCATATTACGATAGCTATCGCAGTGAAACGCTACCAGCTAATTTACTACAAGGTCAGCGAGACTTTTTCGGTGCACACACCTTTGAACGCACTGATAAACCTGCTGGCGAGAAGTACCATTTAGATTGGAGTGCAAAAGAGCGCACATTGTCTAAGGTGTAGTCATAAGCAGTTAATTTTGTCGCTTTAAACAAAAGCACTTCTCCGCGAGAAGTGCTTTTTTGTTATCTGTAAGCCCAGTCGTTTTATAATGACTATCTTATGACAACTTAAATAAGGTTTTATTGACATTAAAATATGCAATCTATCTATGACAAAACTTTTTTTGATAAAATTAGTCTCTAATAAAGACTCATTCGTATTTGGTCTGATTTTATATTAACTATTAGTCTTATTTTTTATATTAATAGCAATATTCATGTTTCTCTGTAGTTAACAACCTTGTAACTGAGCCAACTCTAATATAGGTTAAATAAGATACTAATAAAGATGAGGGAGTATGCATGCCAACGAAAACGGATAAGAAAAAAAGACTAGTAGAAGCCATTGAAACTCTTACTTCCGAATATGATAAATATTCTCAAGCCGCTGTAAAACAACTGCCCGCGTTAGAAACCAAGAATAATGAGTCTCTTGAAAAGTTATTAGAAGTGGTATTATTGCGCGAATCACTGAGTCAGAGAACCACTAATAAAGCACCAGCATCAGTAAAGCTAAGAGCTTCAATTGCCGATGTTATTTTGCTCAATGATGACTTTGACAGGAAGTTGATTTCAGCTAATGCCGCTGCTGCCGCAGAAGCCAGTTAACTATTTTAACGTCAAAGTCTTTAATCGGTTCTGAGTGTCATCAATAACAGTAAATAATTTTTGAGACTGTATTGAAGCTAATTAATAAAAGTATTTCTTTTTGAAAAATACTTTATGGTAATTAGTGTGAAGATTGAATTTTAAAATAAATAATAAAGGCTTCTCATTAGAAGCCTTTATGTTGTGATATTTACGCTAAGGTAATGACTAAACCAAGGCTGAATAAGAAACTAAATATCATAGTTAATTTGGCGGTTCGACCTAAGATTGGGTTAAGGGCTTCACCACTGGTATTACTGAATTCACCGCTAAGTTGACGGGCGTACACTAATGCAAGTCCTGCAAGCAATACTGGAATGCCAGGCAAGTAACCCATCAAGAAACCACCAATAATGATCCCGAATGGTAAATACACTAATGCCTGATAAAGCACGCGAGCTTGAGCCTGACCTATACGAACTGCAAGAGTATTTTTACCGGCCTTAGTGTCAGTTTGAATATCTCGGGTGTTATTTACTAGCATAATCGCTGCGTTAAACATGCCGATGGCACTACCTAACAGCCAAGCACTGATGCTAGTGTCGCCAGCTTGAATATAGTAACTTCCCACGACCGCTACCAGCCCAAAGAATACAAATGCAGCCACTTCACCTAATCCATGAGAGGCGAGAGGGTAAGGACCGCCGCTATAACAAACTGCCCCCAATAACGCAGCTACAGCCAAAACTGCGATCGGCCAACCACCATGTACTATCAATGCAGAACCCACGATGAGTGCGAGTACGAGACATAAAATCATGGCATTACGCACGCTATTAGGTGAAATCATACCGCTTTGGGTTACACGGACTGGACCCACACGCTCGTCGGTATCAATACCGTTTTTAAAGTCGAAATAATCATTGGCTAAGTTAACGGCTATTTGTAATAAAATAGCGCACAGCATTGAGATACAAGCAATTGTAAAGCTGAACTGCTCTAAGTGTAGGGCTAAAATATTACCAATTAATAAAGGACCTATTGCAGCAGGTAGTGTGCGAGGTCTGATAGCTAAAATCCAAGATTGCATATATTTAGGGCTTCAGGGTGTCGAGTTAAATTAGGATAGCCTAATAGCATAGCAATTTTTTGGAATTAAGTAAGCGGCTATGATCGCGCTATGAAGTAAAAAGTTGTTGTTATTTTTGCTTAATTTTATCAAATTTTGTTTATATATGAGTAAATTCTAGAATATTTTTACTAATGATGTGTGGTTCTAAGGTAACCTAAGGATATTGAGTTTGGCAGAGCCGCTAGGATAATTATGAGCCAAGTATTAAACGATTTACTTTCATTGCTCTCATTAGAGCAAATAGAACTAGGCCTGTTTCGTGGTCAAAGCCAAGATTTAGGCTTTGGGCATGTATTTGGCGGTCAAGTGATGGGGCAAGCATTAAGTGCTGCAAAACAAACGGTAAGTGAAGATAGACAAGTACACTCTTTGCATTCTTATTTTTTGCGCGCTGGCGATGAAAAGCTACCGATTGTTTATGATGTTGAGAACATGCGTGATGGTGGCAGTTTCAGTGCCAGACGGGTTAAAGCCATTCAAAAAGGGCGTCCAATTTTTTACATGACTTGTTCTTTTCAAGCACCAGAAGAAGGTTACGATCACCAAGCGGAGATGCCTGTTGTTGCTGGGCCTGAAGGGTTATTGAATCAGCAAGAGCTGGCACTCACTATGCGCGATAAAGTACCAGCAAAAATACTTGAAAAGTTTATGGCTGATTCACCGATTGAGATGCGTTTAGTCAATCCTATTCATCCTATCGCACCCGACTCAACAGAGCCGAAGCGCTATGTGTGGATGAGAGCGAATGGTAACATTCCGAGCGATCATAGTGTGCAAGAGTATCTGTTAGCTTACGCTTCTGATTTTAACTTCTTAGTGACAGCGGCGCAGCCACATGGCGTATCATTTCTAACACCAGGTGTAAGAATGGCAACCATAGATCATGCAATGTGGTTTCACCGTCCATTTAATTTTTCCGATTGGTTGCTTTATAGTGTTGAAAGTACCAATGCTAGTGGTGGTCGTGGTTTTGTTAAAGGACAGTTTTTTGATCAACAAGGGCGTTTGGTTGCATCTGCTACCCAAGAAGGCCTACTAAGAATGACAAAAGGGTAAAAAGTATGAAATATGGTTTTAAAGCGCTGCTTTTAGGATGCATGACATTGATGCTGACAGCATGTGTCACTGTTACGCCTGATGAGCCAGTAATCATTAATGGTTATGCAGGCTACTTAGAGAAAATTACGCTGCCACAGAACTGTAAAATTAATATCGCGATTATTGGTTTGAATACCCCAGGTTTGATTATTTCACAAAAAACCTTTGATATTGCCCGCGCACCAGTACCGTTTAAGTTTACTTTACCGGCTGACAGTATTGATAACGATATTGAATATGGCGTGGTTGCGATGATCATGTATCAAGATAGACCGATTTTTCAAACTTACGAAAAATTCCCAGTGATTAATAATGATAAGTTCACGACCGAAGTTATTATGAAAAAAGTTGAGCGTTAGTTTCGTTCCAGCTCTTAGCTAAACCTCAAAAATGTAGAGTACGTCTTAATGTTTATTCTTTGGAATTAAGACGTAACTCACATCTTCCAAAGTCGTGAATTGCATAAGTTGTATATCACGCAATAATCAAATTTCATTTCTTTTTATTCGAGGCTTAAGTTGTGCCTGAATTGCGTGCGGTAAATGAAGTTGATCAATCAAGATCTGAGCTTCGCCTTATCTGGGCTTTGTGTTTAGCCTCTATTGTTGTTTATATCAATTTATATGCTGTGCAAGGCATGTTGCCATCCATTGCTGAGCATTTTGATGTTACAGGCGCCAATGCGACGTTAATTCTTTCTGTGACGAGCTTCTCTCTTGCCTTTTCTTTATTAATTTATGCCGTGATCTCAGATCGTATTGGCCGTTTGGCGCCGATAATGGTCAGCTTATGGTTGTTAGTCGCGTCTAATATTTTACTTATTTACGCAAAAGATTTTGATGCTTTGCTAATGGTGAGGTTATTACAAGGGGTTTTGTTAGCCGCAGTACCTGCTATTGCGATGGCATATTTTAAAGATCAATTACCAGCGAGCTTTTTATTAAAGGCTGCTGCTATTTATATTATGGCCAATAGCTTAGGGGGTATTGGTGGCAGATTAATGGGGGGCTTACTGTCGCAATATTGCACATGGGAGCAAGCAATGACGGTCAATTTCGCCGTGACTTTAGTGGGTATTTCCATAGTGACCTATCTGCTTCCAAGAAGAGAACTAAAGCCAGAAAAAACACAAACCTCAATCGGTGTGCTTGCGAAAATCAAGCAAGACGTGGGTGGTTTTATATACCACTTAACCGATAATCAAATGCGTTTAGTTTATGCCATTGGCGGGCTGGCATTTATGATGATGGTAAACCAGTTTAGCTTTATCCAGCTGCACTTAATGGATGACCCTTATCGCTTTAGTCGTTTTGCTGCCACGTTAATTTTTCTTTGTTATTTGAGTGGTACATTAACGTCTTACTTTTCTGCTAAGTGGGTAGTAAAGTTTGGTGCACTTCGTTTATTTAAAGGTGCATTACTCGTCATGCTGGTGGGGACGTTATTAACCTTAATAGATACCTTACCTGCGATTATAATTGGTTTTTTACTGACAGCCAGTGGGTTTTTCTTAACTCATAGTTGTTGTAATTCATTTGTAGCTATCAGAGCGTCTACTCATCGAGCAAAAGCAACCTCGCTCTACCTTTGTAGTTATTATCTTGGTGCGGCGCTTGGAGGGCCTTATTTGATGCTATTTTGGCACCAGTTAGAATGGCAAGGTGTTGTTATCGGATCTTGTGGGCTTATTTCATTACTTTGTGTCGCAATTATGCGCCTAACTTATCATCAATCAAAGGCTGATGACTTAGCAGTACGAAGCTAAGGGATATTAAAAATTTTATATGAGAGGCCAATAGGCCTCTTTTTTTGTGCCTGCTTTTTATCGCATGTGAACAAAACAGTTTTATAAGTGATTTTTAACCAAAGAATTTGTTTCGTGTTTATGCTCCCTCGTTTTTATCTATGTGGATTAAAGCTTTAACTGCACTCATGAACGGCACTAAAGGTGCACTTTTTACTTTATCCTTAATTCCACGTGCTACGTCAAGAATGGGCTACAAATGAGCCTAACTTGGAACCTTAGATGGACATGAAAATCAATGAACTACTCTTAAAGTCATTTTATCTTGAGGCTGAAGATTAAATATTGTTAGTGACATGCAGCAAGTTGAATTTCATCTTGGATTGAAACTTAGACTTGTATAGTTAGAAAAGATAATTAGGAGATGATTGGCTATTAAGCCACAACAACATTAGCATTTAGCTAGCTTTAACATACTTGGAAACTGGTTTGTTGGTCGTTGTCAGCTAAATTTTAGACATAAAAAAACCACAATTAAGTGGCTTTAATAACTCTTAAAAAAAGAGAGTGGTATCCCCTAGGGGAT
>NZ_MCUF01000082.1:0-10383 GCF_002873615.1 Shewanella sp. 10N.286.51.B7 | reverse complement strand
CGCTTTTCAGCATTTTTCGTCGGAGCGGCAAGGGATATCGAAAAGGGAAATGCTGTTGTTTCCCTTTCGTTTGGTGTGGGCGAAGCGCCACGACCTTGATTTAGGTTTAGATTCGATTCAAATCTAGAAATCATTAGCTAACTAAAGCTGCTAACAAGTTTTGGGGCAGAACCGTGCATCTTGAAGTAGCTTAGGCACGTGTACTTTAAGCCGGCATTTGCTCCACCAGCAAATCAATAAAACTTCTAACTTTGGGGGTTAAATGCTTACGGCTTGGGTAGATGGCATAGATATCAATTTCAGGTTGAAGGTAATCTTCAAACAGTAATGTCAGTTTATTCTCTGCCAATGCATCGCCAAGATAAAAAGATGGCAAGCGGCATATACCATGATGGTCGAGTACCATTGCCAGCTCCATATCAGCATTATTACAGCCAATGACTTGCGGGACATCAATGGTCACAGTCTCTTTTTCTCGATGCTCGAACACCCAGCGATTTGGCTGTTTTAGATTGCTATAACAGATGCATTGATGAGTAATGAGATCTTCTGGGGTTTGCGGTATTCCATACTTAGCTAAGTAAGCAGGTGTCGCAATGGTATAGGCATTAAATTGACTAATACGCTTACAAATCAGACTGGAATCATCCAATTGATGTGTCGCTCTAATCGCTAAATCATAACCATCTTGAACTAAATCCACATGGCGATCGCTGAAATCCAACTCTAGTTTAACCTCAGGATATAAGCGCATATACATCGATAGAATCGGTTGTAAGTGCTTTAGTCCAAATGTCACAGGACAGCTTAACTTTAACGTGCCCGAAGGCGTTTGCTGGCTACTGTCGAGCATGACCACGGCCTGCTCAGCATCACTGACGATTTGCAGGCACTGTTGATGAAACAGTTTTCCTTCAGGCGTTAAACTTAATGAACGCGTTGTACGGTGCAGTAATCTGGTTTTTAACCTTTGCTCTAAGCGGGTAACTGCTTTGCTAATATGCGAAGTTGAATGGCCCATTTTATCTGCTGCCTCTGAAAAACTGCCAGATTCAATCACCTGTGTGAAAATAACGATTCCGTCAAATAACTTAGTATCCAATTTCACTTCACATTCCTTTTCTAGCAACAGAGCTGTAATTCGAATTGTCTGCAGCCATTAGTGCGTTAATGAATAACCAATTTAGCAATAGTTTTAGTTCCAATAAAGCCAAAATTAAAACTTAAAATGGTTATTACGAGTCATATGGAAATAATAATTTCCCTTTTGCTGGCTTAATCATAAGCAGTTTATTGCGTAAAGTAGCTTCATGAGTTCCTAGTCATCTAGTCACTTAACTGAATAATTAATTGATACTGTAAGGAATAGCCCCATGGAACAGATAACACGCATTAATCATTACGGCTTAAGAGTTAAAGATTTCGAAGTATCAAAGGCATTTTATGCACAACTCGGATTTAACTATATTGCCGGCCCAATAGGACCTGAGCCGGTTGCGATTATCGAGCACCCTAGCGGTGTCAATATTAACTTTATTTTGAACGCAGCAGATACTGACACTAACGTGTTAATGGATATTCCGACTAAACATACTGGCTATACCCATGTGGCATTAGAAGTGACGAGCGCAGCAGCGGTGATAACTAGGCTAGCTGAATTAAACATTCCATTGAGTGGTGAACCAATTAAGCATGTCAATGGCACCTCTTTCTTTATCAGAGACCCTGATAGAAATGTGGTTGAGTTTATTGAATATAAAGGCTTAGATATCCATTAACCCTTTACAGAAACCATTAATGAACAAATAGAAAAACTGACTTAGACATATAAGGCAATTACATGAAAATTTTAGCATTCGCAGCAAGCAGTAGCCGTCAATCAATTAACAAACAATTAGCTAATTACGCCGCTAACCAAGCAGCCAAATTAGTCGATAACGCCGAAGTAGAATTACTGGACATTAATGACTATGAAATTCCATTATTCAGTGAAGACAGAGAGAAAGAGTTAGGCCAGCCAGCACTAGCGAAAGCTTTTTTCGACAAAATAGGTCAAGCTGACGCTATCGTTATTTCTTTTGCCGAACATAATGGTTCTTACACCGCTGCATATAAAAACTTGTTTGATTGGACATCGCGTATCGACCAAAAAGTATTCCAAGGTAAGCCAACATTACTACTAGCAACCTCTCCAGGACCTGGCGGCGCCAGCAGTGTTTTAGCCGCTGCAACGGGTTCAGCCCCATATTTTGCCGCTGAAGTAAAAGGCTCATTGTCAGTACCTAGCTTTTACCAAAACTTTGATGCTGCAACAGGCGAAATAACTGACTCAGCATTAGCACAACAGTTAACTCAAGTAGTCAGTGAATTGGTCAGTAACTCATAAAGCTTGAGCAGTTTTAGCTTCATTTACAAACCCGATAACGCTGTACTATTGCTACAGCGTTATTAGATTGATTGCCATTGTCTGTCACTATCTCTATTTCTGAGTGCAATATGCCGCCATTGGCGATGATCATTTTCGCTGACGCATGATTGTGCTTATGGCAATGAATGTGCAGTTCATTCATGCCTTTACCCTTTGCCAATGCGATAGTTTGCGCCATCAATTTAGCCCCTAAACCTTTACCCCGATAACTCGGTCTGATCCCCATACCAATATGACCACCACAGTGCCTTATGTTGTCATTAAGGGTTAAGCGTAAATTGGCTACACCGATTAAGTCTACTCCGTCGACTAGCCAATAGGTTTCGCTGGCAACATAGCCTTGAGGCAAATTAACCCCATCAGCAAAATCCTGATTTTTTTGTAGCATTGCCGCAAAATCATCACAATCAAAATCAAGCGGAAACGGGTAACGTTCTTCATCAGCTAGTTCAGTAATGTAAGCCAAATAGCTTGCCTGATACTGCATACAAGGTTTAATCAATTTCATCTCGTTATCCTGCAAACTATTCTCCTGCATATCATTCTGTGACACGCCACTTTGAGTCATCATTTCCTTAGCGAACACCCATTTATATTTTCGATAGCCCATAAAAAAGGGCCTTGCAGCCCTTAATGAATATCGATAACAGGCAAATTATTTTCGACCTAAAATCCGTAAAATCCGCAGGAACAAGTTAATAATATCCATGTAGAGCGCTGCAGCACTGTCGATAGCATTATCGACGGTTTTTGGTATTTGATTAGCACGACCCCAGTCATAACCAATATAACCACAAAAAATCAGCACCACTATCCAATCTAATATGCCGTGATGAATACCAAATACATAGATTTCAATCAGTTCAACCACGATAACCAGCAAGAGTGCAATCGTCAGCGCACCGGCAATTTTACTGAAAAAAGCGGGAAACAATGTGCCTAAACACATCATGCCAATGGTGACCAAGCCAGTAATTCTAATCGCTTCAGACACTAAAGCTGCATCATACTGACTGACGACTAAATTGATGATAAAACCAAACGGCACCACAACAAAGTTGTAGCCAATAAAACTCACAATCGGTTTATCAGACGATGAAAACAGGTAAATACCGAGAAAACATGAAGCAAAATAGCCAATAAAAAACACCCAAGAATTAACTGAAGCAATGGCTTCTGGGGAGATGTTCGTTACCATCCACCAGTTCACGCCAAAACCCCAACAAAGGGTTAAACCTATGACCAAATTATACAGCGGACCACTGATAATATTATCCGTGGTATGCCTACGGTCAAAAACATTTGTTTCCACTTAATATTCCTTTTAAGTACGGCGCTTAACCAGCATGGCATAACTGCACCATGCTGATGTTCAAGCACTATGAATTTACTCTGATTTACTTAACTAAACGAAAAATATAAGGCACTTTGATGCTGTCACCTTTAGAGGCTGCAATTGCACCTAAAATACAAAATACTAGATTAAAAATACCTACAGCAAACATAGTTAACATGCCAATGACAATGATAAATAGCAGGCTTGAAATGAAGTAACCAATAATGACCGTAATCGATAAGTTTAATGACTCTTTTGCTTGCTCACGGACAAACTCATCATCAGTTTTCACCAGATATAAAACTAAACCAGGGATAAAACCAAAAAAGATGGTGCCAATCCAGCAAAGTAGCGCTAGGTTTTTAGAATCTTGGTTAATTTCTTCGACTTGTAAACTTGTTTCTTCGCTCATGTTGAATCCTTTTTCATTCGCTTTATGCTGTTTTAAAAAATAATTAAATTATTGTTATTGAAGGCATATTAGGAATAGTTTGTTACAGGAGGATATAGGAAAGCGTGAAGAAAAAACTTGAAAGCTCCTTTTCACTGACTCAATAGCAATCCTTCACTATTCGACTAACAATATGTTCTGCAGTTAGATTAACCAGCATAAGCATGTTCCGCAATAGTTCCAGCGCTTAAATTTCAATTTAATTTAATTTATTAATCATTTAAAAACATTGCCTTAGTTAATATTTTATCTGCTCAGTAAAATGCCATCAGTTTAAAACATTGATACTCAAACTTGCTTTGGCACATAAAGGTAACTATCGGTTTCTTGGCCCATGTAAAGTAGCAGCTGAAGAGATTGGTAACCCTAATTTCATAGCCAAACAAGTGAGCAAAGACCTATGCATAACACCCTGCGAAATAAGAATATCCGTGTATTCAAGCTTATTTTTAGCACAGTGCTGTTCTTTGCGATCAGTTTATCTTTATACGTATTCAGCCAATATCAACGGATTACATCCGATCAGCTGACTCGAATTAATGACAGTCATAAGCAACGTTTGGCTTTCTCATCTCAACGCTTATCAGATGTGATTGAAGAAGTTGACGACATCATCAAAAAAATATCCACCAGCCCACAGATTGAGTTATTCAGCCAAACGCCAAGCAGCCGAAATCGCACTGCACTAGAAAACATGTTTTATTTCATTGTTAAAAATGAAAATGTTTACTCACAAATTCGCTATTTGGATGCTTCAGGTATTGAGCTCATCAGGGTCAATAATAAGCAAAACAATATCGAGCGCATTCCTGTATCTCAATTAGAAAATAAGTCAAAACGCGCTTATTTTCAGCATGCACAAGCACTTAAACAAGGCGAAATAGGCACCTGGCCTGTTGATATTGAAACTGAAAACGGCCAGCTAATGAAGCCAATCCAAACCAGTTTACGGATCATCATGCCCGTTTATCACCTCAACGCACGTCAAGGCTATATCGTCATCAACCTCAGTGTGAATAACATCCTTAATGCCATTGAAGAAATGCAAAGCGACACCTTTATAACGCGGTTCATTGACGAAAACGGCAACTTACTCGCCAGTGACAAGCCGTCTGAAGTATTAGGCCATTTATTTAGCACGGATGAACAACATAACCTTGCCAATGATTTTGCTGTTTTATGGCAACAAATATTGTCTTCAGATGAAGGACGCTTGACCATCGATAGCATGGTTTACTCTTATACAGAGCTAGGACTCAGTGCCGTTTATGCACCATTAGGGAAATATATTCTTATTTCGTCGCCGACAAGTTCTGCGTATGTCACCGAACAAAAACAAAACCTACTAACTAAGGCTATTTTGCTGCTATTGCTCTTACTAGGATTTTGCAGCTATCTCTTCAAAATTTATAACAGCCATGAAAATAATCAAATGAATCAGCAACTCATGGAAGCTGCCTTTAATGGCATTGCCGGTGTCATTATTACCGATAAACGCTTTAAGTTAGTCAAAACAAATCAAGTGTTTGTGAGGGTTTCAGGCTTTACCGCTAATGAATTAATCGGCGAGTCACTGGCTAAGTTAAACCTGAAGTTTTCACAAACAGAAATGGTCGCAATTCAACGTCATTTACAAGCAGATAATTGGCAAGGTGAAGTCATGGGAACCAATAAGTCAGGCAGTGAATACGCCTTGATGGTACGCATTCAAGTACTCAGAAATAGTTTTGGCAGCGTGAAAAAATATGTGATTACGTTTACTGATATTACTCAGCGAAAGCAGTTGGAAGAAACCCTTAGAAATCAGAGTGAGTCTGACCCATTAACAGGTTTATGGAATCGAAGAAAGTTTGATGATGAACTGACTAAACTTAACATATTCACTAAGCGCTATAGTAATTATCAAGCCTGCTTAGGAATTATTGATATTGATTTTTTTAAAAAAATTAATGACCAATATGGTCACGATGTTGGTGATGTAGCACTTAAAAACTTAGCCAGTTTTCTAACTTCGCAATGCCGAGAAACTGACATTATTGCGCGTATTGGCGGGGAAGAATTTGCCATTTTGATGCCTCATACTTCTCTTGAACAAGCGGAGGCTGTACTTAACCGCTTAAAACAAATGATCGCTAACAGTGAATTGATGCAATTTACTGTGAGTGGTGGAATTTCGAAAGTACAAGATGATGCCACCTTAGCTTTTAAGCATGCTGACATTGCCCTATACACTGCTAAAGCGGCTGGGAGAAATCAGATTCAAGCTTTCGATGCTAACTCACTTGAACATAGTAAAAAGTTGACTGTCATTGCCCCTTTGAATCTTAAGCACGCCAACGATGATGTCAGTATTAAACAGCCAGTTAATTTGTGAGTATGATCAAGTAAACTGATTAAACTATTTTAAAATTTAGCCGATACAAGTTGACTGTAGAGAGCTGCATTCACTAGATGATTAAGCTGAATTCTCGTTATGCCATAAACATAAAACACGCATACTGGGATCTCTCTCGAATTAATTGCTATTCATTGGCGTTACCATGCCTTGTTACATGATTCACAATATATGACTCAACAATATATTACCAAAAGCCGAACATTAATAACCTGAACATGGGCTCATACTGCTAACTAAACCATAGATAATTCAGATTCAACTAGAATAAATTATCGTGAGTTTAATAGACGAAGTCACTGCTCAAGTTTGGCTTTGGTAAAGGGATATTTAAGATGAAACAAATCAATTTTCGCAAAGTCGATGCCATACTGATCAAGTTAAGCTTAAATGGTAAATTTTGGGTAATTTGCACTTTAGTCACCCTGATTACCGCGACTGTGGCCCTTAGTACTTACTTTAATACCAGCGCAAACATCAAATCGGCCTCAGAGCAATCAGTCCAGTCAAGAGTCAATGCACTGGCCGAAAGCGCTCAACTTCAATCCCTTGAAGGCCAAGAGCTATCTCAATATGCGCAACAACTCAATGCGTCTATAGGCTCGTTAATGCAACCACGCCGCAGTGGTGACAATGTCACAGTGAGTGCCCCGATTAATAACCAAGCATTAGTCATCACTGTTAATGTCGCTAAGCAAGAAGCCGATGCACTCTCAAGCGCCAGTAGCTCACTCTTATTCGCCTTTATCGGTTTACTGCCGCTGTACTTAGTGTGCTATTGGACTTCAACCTCTCTCGGTGGCGGATTATGGGACATGTATGTTGCCATCAAGCGCCTTGCTGACGGCGACCTCAGTCAACGACTTAACTTTTTTGGTACTGATGATTTCAGCTTAATCGCCCGTGAAATTGATCGTAGCGCCGATAATATGAGTGAAATGGTCACCGCCATTGCTGCTAATGCGCAAACGCTGTCTGAAGCGGCGAATGAATTTAATCAGCAAGCCAATCAAAGTGAAGAACTCACTCAGTATCAACACGAATTTTTAGATACGGTATCCGTCGCGATGACGCAAATGACAGCCGCTATTGAAGATGTATCTCAAAATGCCAGCAGCACGTCAGAACAAAGCCAAGAAAACGCATCGCAAGCCAGTAATAGCCAAGCTCAAATTGCTGAAGCAGTTAATCGTATTGGTACCCTAACCAGTCGAATCTCAGAAGCTTCAACCTCGGTAGGCGAGTTATCTCAAGCGGCAGCCAATATTGGTGCTGTAGTGACCACGATTAATAGTATTTCAGAGCAAACAAATTTACTGGCGCTCAACGCGGCTATCGAAGCAGCGCGAGCCGGTGAACAAGGTCGAGGGTTTGCAGTGGTAGCAGATGAAGTGCGAACCCTGGCAAGTCGCACCCAGCAAGCCACAGTTGAAATTCAAACCATGATTGAAGGGCTACAAAAAGACACCAATACCTTATCGCATATCACCACGGATATTGTATCTCAAGCAGATCAAGGTAGAAGTGCAATTGAGTCAGTGGGTCATGATGTGGATAGTATGGTGACTTCAATTAGTAGTGTGTTTGATATGAGTTCACAAATAGCAGCGTCATCTGAAGAACAAAGCGCGGCATCACGTGATATTGCAGGTCAGCTAAACGATATTCGCGGCCAAGCAGAAACCATTAGAGAAACCGCTCACCGCTCAGTAGCACTTGCAGCCAATTTAACCCAATCGTCTGTTGGGCTTGATGATATTTTGAAGCAGTACACGCTTGCTGAAAAATAGCAGCGTCTACACATCAATGCCATAGTGTTTAGTCTTAATTAAATGAGTACTTCACTAACTAAACTAATAAAAAAACCAGCAATCATGCTGGTTTTTTGTTTAAATATCCAAAATTTATTTAACTGATATTACGCCACATTACTGATCCAAACGGTTTGATAAGGCTCTAATAATTGCGTTGCAGTAATGTCATTAATCACTTCACCATCAATCAAATCAAACCAGGTTTCTGTGCCAATTAAATTAAGCTCGGCTAAGGGTAAGTCCATCGGTTGATCGGTGATGTTACTGATACAAAAAACACTTTGTCTTCGATCGCGGCTTTGACGCCAAAAACCAAATAACTGTAAGCCTAAATGCAAGGTGAATTGAGTCGCATTAGGGTTAAATGCTTTTTGATTCGTTCGAATGCTGATCAGTTTAGTTAATGACGCTAACACCTTACTGTGAACATTATTTTCATCAGCCAATAGACCATTAAGCGCCTGACAATCCCAGCGGTGACGATTGATAGAACGATTATGGGAGGTGTTAGCGAGCTTTTCATAATCATTGCCAGTACCGAGTAGACTGTGAATATAAATACCAGGGATACCTTCCAGCCCTAACATAATTGCATGGGCACAGGTAAATCGCGCCAAACCAAACTGATCTTTACCCTTTGTCGTCCCTTGCAGCGCGTCAATTAACGCTATGTTCATTTCATAAGGTTTTTTCTGGCCATCTTCGCTGGTTCGGCTGGAAATTTTGCCACCAAATAAGGTCATGGTGTCCACCAACACCTTGATCTCTTCATCTTCCAATATCCCTTCCACTGGCCGTAAACCAACACCGTCATGAGAAGCAATAAAATTGAAATAAGTGGTACCGTCTTGCGCTGGTGGCATACTCATTTGCCAACGCTTTAAATACAAACAACTACCTGTAATCAAAGTATTGATAAGTAACGGCGGCAAAGAGAAATTATAAATACAGTGGGCTTCGTTAGCATTACCAAAATAGGTCAAGTTTTGAGTATTAGGAATATTCGTTTCAGTGATAACGACTGCATCATGTTGTGCGTGCTCGATAAGCGTGCGCAGCAGGCGGATCACCTCATGGGTTTGCGGCAAATTAATGGATTTGGTGCCAACGATTTTCCATAAAAAAGCGACAGCATCTAAGCGAAATATATTCACTCCAGCATCAAGATACTGACGAATAATCCGCACAAATTCCAACAAGACTTGTGGGTTTCTAAAATCAAAATCGACTTGGTCATGGCTGAACGTACACCACACATGCTGCAAGCCTTTACTGGTTTGTGTCGGCTTGAGTAAATCAGAGGTTCTTGGGCGCACGACTTCTGCCAAGTCATCTTCGACATTGGCAGTAAAAAAGTAATCGTGACCGACTCCTTCACCTTTAATGAAGTTTTGAAACCATGCACTTCGGCTAGAGCAATGGTTTATCACTAAATCAGACATCAACCTGCGCTTTGCAGCAATCGTCTCAATATCAGACCAGTCCCCTAAGCCATCATTGACACTGGAATAATCGATAACAGCAAAACCATCGTCCGAGCTAAACGGAAAAAACGGCAATATATGCACCGAATTAATGCACTCAAGATGAGTGTCCATAAATTCAGATAAGGTCGCGAGCGGATTTTGATTCGGACACATGATGCTGTCACCGTAGGTAATCATCACCACATCTTGTTCTGACCAATGATTACTAAACGGTTTCGGGGTAAATCCACCTTGCTCGATACGCATTGCATCAATTAAAGCATCAGCGATCTCATCGCTTTCAAGCGCTAATTCAACATCTTTATAGATGCTATCAAGTTGCTGTGTAAGCTTGTGTTTTAAACATTCTAATTCTGTCATTTGTCTTTCTTCTAACCTGAGTCATTTCTACTCACTACCAAGCCCTTGAAGCCAGCGGCTTTAGCAACTAAATCTAAGCGCTAAATCTAAGCACTAAACCTAGGTACTAAAC
>NZ_MCUF01000081.1:0-355 GCF_002873615.1 Shewanella sp. 10N.286.51.B7 | reverse complement strand
AGAAAGAAAGAGCAAAATTATACGTCTTTAAGTTTAGACGAAGTTAATTTGTTTCAAGTCAAGGCACTTGAGAAGCGAAAGAGGGAGTGTAGTTCACTACATGACTGATTGAGCGACGAAAGTAACGCCGAATTGAAGCAAAGAAACAAGTATAAATGGGTCTGTAGCTCAGCTGGTTAGAGCGCACCCCTGATAAGGGTGAGGTCGGTGGTTCAAGTCCACTCTGACCCACCAAAATCTTACCTTATCTTTGTTAGAGAGTGACTCGTTTAAGAAAGCTAAACGTCGCCACACTCTGTCGCGATAAGAAAAGATTTGGTCATTTATACGTATAAATTTTGTTTGACTGCATGTA
>NZ_MCUF01000080.1:0-4718 GCF_002873615.1 Shewanella sp. 10N.286.51.B7 | reverse complement strand
ATTTATTAATGAAAATGTACAGAAAAATTTATATTTACAAACCTTATCAAACACCCCATTACTTCTAGAACTACTTGCAATCATATTTGTGATATTCAGTTTAAAGTCACGAAGTAATCAGTTTATTCAATTCCGCAGACTTATTATACTTGTCGCCATCGTTGCCACCATAGTGCGCGTAAGCGCTAAAATGGTCTTTGGCCGTACTTGGCCAGAAACCTGGACTAACGATAATCTTTCGTGGATTACCCATGGCGTTGAAGAGTTTCACCCCTTTTCACTTTCTAATAGCTTTCATTCATTTCCATCAGGTCATGCATTGCTCACCTTTGCTTTTGCCAGTCTATTTTGGCACTTTGCGCCGCGATATCGGTTGCTTTGGTGTAGCTCAATGGTGGCTGTTTTGATGGGACAATTGGGTCAGAACTATCATTACTTAGGGGATTTACTTGCGGGTGCATTGATTGGCACCTTAGTCAGCCACTTAGTGATTAATGGCTATAGTCATTACAATCAAAACACATGCCAGAACGAGACAGCTGAAATAAAAAAGGCTCAATACTGAGCCTTTAACGTTAACTTGTAAGCCTAAAAACTCACTTAAATATCGATACCAAAGCCCACAATAAATTGATAATCATTTTTTTTCGGCGTCAAACCGTCTGAATCAGGTTGCGGACTGGCGGTATGATCCCACACGAACGATAAATCTAAATCAAAAATGTCGGTTAGCTCAATCTCTAATGTCGCCAAAGCATGGTGAGTATAGCCACCAGAGTCGTCATCACCGTATTGCACACGATAAGAAGTAATAAAATCCATATCACTGGTTAATTCAGTATCGTACACCGTTTCAACCACCACTGTAGCCGAACTGCTATCAGTGCTTTCACCATCTTCAACATTATTAAACTTGGTATATGTATATGCAGGACCGCCCGAAATACTCCACTCCGTTTTCGAGTTATCAATAATGTTATAACCCAAACCAGAACCGACAGTAACCTTGTATTCAATGTTTAAAAACTTGTCGGTATAAATTTCGGCAAACACAGGACGTAAATAGAACTGCTTTGATAAAAACCAATCAAAGTTGGTATTAATACGATTATTGTTAATCTTCTCTTCGCTGTCCGATTTTGAATAATTCCCAATATAATCAATATTGAAACGAGATTCAGTAGTACGACGTTTCGTTTTAGCAATGGCGCTATAGTCTATTTGTTCCGTATTACCTGAGCGAAAGTTTGCCCCTAAGCTAATTTTGCTCGACCAATAATTAGACTCAGATTGTTCACCTGCAATGATCGTTAGAATTTGATCTCGCTGAAATTCTTGCCCGTCTATATACATTTTGCCATCTCGGACTAATAGCTTGCCGCTTTGGGTGCTTAAATCCATAAAGCCAATACTCACCACATCAGCACTTTGCAGCACCTTTACATCTTCCCAATCGATAAATAAGGTGTCTAACTCATCACTTTCGAACTCTAATTGATCATCATAAAGGTTCTTAATCTCACCTTTTAGCAGTTCAAGTGAAGATAATTGCAACCAATCAAATTCGCTGTCTTGAGGCGTAGTGACTTGCTCAGGAGTAAAAGCTGCAGGTGGCATATCATTGCTAGCATTAGTTACTGCGGAGGTAGACGTGCCAGTAGGTATGCTATTAGCATCTATAGTGGCACTGAATAAATGATTACTGAATACTAAAGATAAACTGGCGCACGCCAACGCGATACGAGTTAGCCGAAAAGAATAACGCATAAAACACTCCCTGAATCGAACTTCTTGGTTTTATTTACGCCAGTATAGTATGAAAAAACAACAAATTAAAATCACCTTTTGGCATTATTTCATCATTAGTTTAAAACACTTAATGATTAAGTACGCACTAGGTCCACATCACTAAAATTGCGGCGACTGCGATTAGCACTAACCCTAATACTTCATTTACCTTAATCTTTTTTTTGAGCCAAAAAACGCTGATGAGCATAGTAAAAAACACTTCAATTTGACCTAAGGTTTTTACATAAGGCACCGCTTGCAATGACATCGCGCTAAACCAACCAATGGATGCGATACAACTGCAAACACTGTTCAAAATCGTCAGCCTTGGTCGCTGCCATAATGCCAATAACGTCAGTCGGTCTTTCATCGCTAGATAAGTCACTAGAATAATAGTTTGCAAGCCAATCACTGACAGCAGCACCCAAGCAGCGCGGTGAGTAAAAGGAATAGGAGCAGAAACTGCAGAGTCGACCATTAACAGCAAACTCGCCTCTCGTACCCATAGCGAAGTAAACGCAAACGCAATACCGCTACTAATACCCAGCACTATGGTATTAAGCGATAAACGTTTAACCCCTTTTTGCGTACTCAGTAGCATGACAGCAACAGCACCAATAATAACCCCGAGCCAACCTAACAAGCTCAAGCTAGTACCAAAAAACAGTACACCTAATATGGCGGCCACTAAGGCTTCACTTTTAGCAAGCCCTGCCCCAACCGCAAAGTTTTTCAGTTGGAATAATTTAACCATCAACCCCGTAGCAAGGATTTGCATTAAAGATGCACCAATCACAAAGCCATAAAACTGATAATTAAAGCTCGGCAAGCTACTGGGTTGCAGTTGATAGAGACTAATGAGATACACGGCCGCAATAGGCCCAGCCCAAATAAACCGCGCAAGGGTAACACCGCTAACTTTCACTTGTTGGCTCAGTTCACTTTGAAATGCATTACGCCAAGACTGCATAAAAGCGGCAAGGATTGTCAGCGCTATCCACATAGATTTATCCCAATAATACAGAGGTTTGAGACAGATAAAGTATCACATTATCTGAATAGCATTGTTGGTAATTTGTTCTAGCTTAGAATTACGAGATAGGTGGTGGAAAACATTAGAATATGTTCGCTTGCAAACCATTAATAGAAGGTAAATGGTTTACGTCCCGACATGTTTTGGACAGAAATTGGATAGAGTAAAGCTCGTAAAGTGATGAATCTCAGTAGTGAATATGGCAAGCGGATATTCGGTAACGCCGCAATAAGCGGACTAAAATGGTGGCTTATACTGTGTAGCGAAGCGGAACGTAACCCACTGTTTTTTTTGTTCCATTTAAAGCACTTGTTATGTTCGTTCACTCGATAGCTTCTTGAATTCGTCTATTGCGCTTTCGCAGTTTGATTCAATACTCGGGCTTTCACTTTTTACATTCTCGTATAGTAGCTTAATACGCTTTTCAAATGACACATTTTGGTAGCCACATTCATTAAGCAAAAGAATCAATTTTATCTGTGAAGACTTTGCTTTCAGTAGACTGTTATCAATGTTTTCATATTCGGATAGCATTCCATCAATTTGACCTGATTTTTCATCTCGCTTTTTATGAACTTTGATTTTATTTGCAAAGGTGTCGTAGAGTTCACTTATATAAATAATCATTGTAATGTAATCAGAAAACTCATTTCGTAACTCTTTAATTTTCTTATTACTTTCAATATTTCTCTGCGACCTTGTTGATAAATAAATAGTGAGTACAGTAATTATCGTGGTTGTAATTACAACCAATATTGTTGTCACATCAGCTTTATCTATCATCTTTTCAATCAGTTGATAGTTCACCGATTTCTCAGCTAAATCACTTTGAGACATAAGTACTCCAGAGAACATAACGCCGCGCACAACGGCGCGAGTTTGCGAGCGTCCGGCAGCCGAAGGCTGCGAATTGATGCATTTGGTTATGCATTAGTCTCGCCGCTTGCCAACAACAACTGCGCCCCTAGTGATTGAGAAACCCACATCACCTACATACGTACTATCGCGTTGCACGCACGTTTCGGATTGCCCAACAGAAGTAGGCACAACATTTACAACATCATAACCTTGTTTATCGAGCTCGTTGTAAGACTGAGCAAGCAGCGCAGCGTACTCGTCCATATCCACATACCGTTCACTATAAAACTTTTCCATCTTAGTTTTAATAATTCCGGTATTTTTCTCATAAGTCCCTTTTGAGGCCCGAAACCAAGTAGTTACGAATTTTTCTGGCATAGTTAATCCTTATGCATAACATTTGTATAGTGCGCATACGCGTTTATTTGGCAAACGCGCATGCACATTTAATAAACCTATTATTTAAGCCTTACTAAAGTAAAGCTATTGATTTATATACACTCTACCAGAGTGATATTGGATAAACGAGCACAAATATTTCCAAAGTGAACATTGAAATTGATGCCTTATCTGAAGTAATCAGCAGCAGTCACTTATCGATTAGCAAAGTAGGTCAACGGGCTTGTTACTTATCTGTACTGCTTATCTGTACTGCTTATCTGTACTGCTTATCTGTACTGCTTATCGGATGTAAGTCGCAAAGGGGCATAAACGAGTTACTAGCATAAACTTTGTACTTCATCAGTATTGGCTCTGTTAATGAGAGTCGTCACTTCAATCTAATCCATTGCCTGCCGCAGGCTTTTGTGCAGATACAACTGCGAGACGCTGCATTCTTTATTTAATTCAAAAGGTCCCTGACTGCTCGGCCATGACGTCCATGTCATGGACGGGCACAGCCGCGCTTACACCCGAATTTTCATCTCTCCGATTTAACTGTATTCGTGTCAATTTAAAAAACTAAAATATCTAGTTTTAATTAGCTAGAAGATTCAATTTGAATTGAGGTAGCAAGAAAGTCGCGTGAGTCCAGACATGG
>NZ_MCUF01000079.1:0-9113 GCF_002873615.1 Shewanella sp. 10N.286.51.B7 | reverse complement strand
CTCACTGGCTCACTGGCTCAAATGAAATGGTAGAAATATAGCTGGCCGTTCAGTAGATAAAAAAAATGCCAATCGATTGATTGGCATTCTAGTATGAACGTTAAAACTTATTGGTATTTGTAACCTTCAGTTTGTTTTTGCTCAGAGTAGTCTAGCTTCTCATGAGTTTGACCCATGGCTTCAGCAACTTCTGGAGGCATGTAGTTTTCATCATGCTTCGCCAGTACTTCAGTCGCTTCGATAGTGTCAGGCTTTATTAATACGCCTTGAGCAACAATACCTTGTCCTTCACGGAATAAATCAGGCAGTAAGTCATCAAAAGTAACAGTAATTGCACCACCAAAAGCATCATGAATTTCAAATTCTACGTGCAAGCTTTCTGGATCTCTAACCATTGTTCCAACAGTCACCATTCCACCGACTCGAATACGCTGACCAATTTCAGGCTTTTCACCAGTGTCTTTTTTACCGTTTACAATTTCGTAAGGGGTAAAAAATAAGTTTAAGTTAGAGTTTAATGCATACAAAAGTAATGATGCGATACCTGCTACACCTGCAATTAATGCGACGGCAAGTGTGAGTCTTTTTTTACGTCTAGAGTTCACTATCTACTACTCCTAGTTTCTTTAAGGCGGTCTTCTCGTTCCATCTTTTTAGATATCTCGAGTAAGACGGATCTTTTCTGGCGAAGGCTTAAGAATAATAAGATCCCTAAGCTTCCGAAGGTAACACCGTATGACAACCATACATAAAATGCATAACCGCCCATATTTAAAAATTCTGATAATGATTCAAACTGGATCATTTAGATGCCTCCGCTTTTGCTAATTCTCTAACCCAAGGGCGCATGCCATTTCTTGCTAAAATTTCTGCTTTATAGCGCACCAAAGTGATTGCACCAATCATTAAGCCAAAACCGAATATATTGATAAGCAGCGGCGCTAACATTTCCATTGGCATAGCTGATTTTTCTGTGATTTTGATGGTGGCTGGTTGGTGTAAGCTACTCCACCAATCAACTGAGTATTTAATGATTGGGATATTAATAACACCAACGATGGCTAATATGCCTGCTGCACGAGCTGCAAGCACTTTATCTTCAAATGATGCATAAAGAGAAATAACACCAAGGTATAAGAATAATAGCACTAGTTCTGATGTTAAGCGTGCATCCCAAACCCACCATGTGCCCCACATAGGTTTACCCCATGCAGCACCAGTTAATAGCGCAATAAAGGTAATGACGGCGCCAATAGGTGCAATTGATGCTGCTACCCAGTCAGCCGTTTTAATTTGCCAAACGATACCGACAAATGAGGCTGATGCCATCGCCATATATGCGGCCATAGACATTGAAGCAGATGGCACGTGAATATAAATAATTCTGAAGCTCTCGCCTTGTTGGTAGTCCATTGGGGCAAATAACATTCCCCAGATGGTTCCAACACTTATCAATAAGATGGCAGAAAACGCAAACCAAGGTAAAAGCGTTGATGCTAGTTTGTATGCACGCTCGGGATCAGCGTATGAATGAAGCCATTTCCACATATCAGTTTGTACTCACTCGTAATGAAGCACCAATTGCAAATGGTGCCATAATTAATGATCCGACCAACATGGCGCCAATAATGGCAAGTTGTCCGGTATAAGGTAAATTTAAACCAGCAGCATCAATAGCGCTGGTAGCAAAAATTAGTACGGGTATATACAGTGGTAAAATTAATAAGCTAAGTAATACTCCACCCTTGCGTAACCCAACAGTTAACGCCACACCAATTGCACCAAGTAACGATAAGACGGGCGTGCCCACAGTTAGCGTTAATATGAGTGCAGTATAGCTATTACTTTCTAAATGTAACAAGACTGCTAATAAAGGTGCTACTAATATCAATGGTACACCAGTTAAAATCCAGTGAGCCAATACTTTCGATAATACCAATATTGGTAAAGGCTGAGGGCTTAGTAGCATCTGCTCTAAGCTACCATCATTAAAATCTGCTTTAAATAATCGCTCTAGTGACAACATGGATGCCAATAATGCAGCAACCCATATGATACCTGGTGCAACGCGCGACAGAACCTGTGGTTCAGGTCCAATCCCTAAAGGAAATAGTGTCACAACTAAGACAAAGAATAAAAGTGGATTAAAAATATCCCCACGATGCCTAATCGCAATTTTTAAATCACGCTGCAACAATGTCAGAAATGCTTGGGTGTAACTGATGCCTCTTTTCATTGTTGTACCTTATACGAAGCGATAGTCTAGTTTGATCTTACGAAGCACTTCATCAGTGATGAGACTCATATCTTGGTGTGTCGTCATAATAACGCAACCACCACTTTGAGTGTGCTTAATAAACAATTGTTCCAACTCTTCTACACCTTTTTTATCAATTGCTGTAAATGGTTCATCAAGGATCCAGATTCGACAATTGGTGTGCCAGAGACGGGCTAGGGCTGTTCTTCTGTGTTGGCCTGCTGATAAATGTCCAGCGAGAGCCTCTTCGAAGCCACCTAAGTTAACTTTGGCGAGCAAATCATAACTATCAAAATCATTATATCCACTTAACCTTAAATTGAAGTTAAGGTTTTCATTTGCTGTTAACTCGCTTTTAACACCAGCGAGGTGTCCAAGATAAAGTAAATCTTCATTAAACTCGTCACGACATTGATTGATATCGGTATCAATATACTGAATCTCGCCAGCATAAGGTCGAGATAAGCCAGCAATGATGCGCAACAGGCTGGTTTTACCAGCACCATTAGGGCCTTCAATTTGGACAATATCACCTGCATTAATTTCGAAGCTTAATTGATCAAACAGAATACGGTCTTCACGAATGCACGTCAGTTCATTTGCCCTGACTAAAACTTGCTGCTGATTGTTGTCTGTCACTGAGCCCTCTTTTTACGTGTTGAGGATGAATACAAAATCAATATTATCATAAACACAATTAAGGGTTTAGCATTCAACCCATCTATGTGCTAGGTATTTGAAGTGGTTCCAATAAAATACATCTAATGTGAACTTTTTCATGATTCTCTAATATATTACTCAATACAGTTTTATTGTCTTAATTTGAGTATGAAGGTGAGATTCTTATCACAAAAAGGTGAGTTTTATTGAAGTTTGTAGTAATCTGATGACGATTTAATAAGTCTACCTGCTTTGAAAGGTGGCATTGAGCTCTGAATTTATTTGCATTAGGAACGATGAACATGAAAAAATTATTAGCAATGACTGCAGTTGCTGCATTGACTTTGTCTACAAACGTTTTCGCTCAAGATGGCGAAGCAGTTTACAACAAAGCGTGTCAAGTATGTCACAGCATGGGAGTTGCTGGTGCACCAAAAGCGCACGATGCTGCTGCATGGGAGCCTCGTTTAGCGGCGGGTATGGACACACTAATTTCTACAATTAAAACTGGTAAAGGCGCTATGCCTCCAGGTGGTATGTGTACTGATTGTACTGATGAAGATTACCAAAAAGCGATTGAGTTCATGTCTAAGTAATTTTAGATACTCATAAAAAAACCGGCTACTAGCCGGTTTTTTAATGTCTATAAAAACTGTTTATTGAACAACAGTATCAAGCATTAGTTTAGCTTCTTCACCGACTGCAACAGATGCAACAACACCTTTCAAGTCTCCAGTTTGCGCTTTCACACTACCGTGCTTAGATAACACTGCGATAATTTCAACATTTTGGGCACTGCTAAGTTTAACGTCACCACCCATTGAAGTTGAGTCATCTAATGTCACTGTAACAGGAAGGCTGTTAGCACTGATTTTAGTTGCAGCTAAAGGTACTTTAGGTCCTTGCGTTGAACGTGCAAAGATAAATACCATATCAGTAGAGCTAACTTGATCAGCTAATTCTGGTGAAATCGCAATTTCAACATCAACGGTTTTAGCTGTTGGTGCAGCTTGCGTCATTGGGTTGTGGTTGCTGTCATTTGGCATTTCGCCTGTTTCAGCTTGAATACGCATGTTAGCAGATTCGATTGCATTCATTACTGCTGTGCGATCAATGTCACTGCGGCCACTATCTAAAATAGTTTGCCATGCGTTGATTGCTGCTTGGTAATCAGCGGTAAAGAATGAGTCCATACCAACAAGTAGTAATGTTGATGGGTCTTGTGCGTCTAATGCCAGTGACTGATCAACCAATGCCTGAATTTGAGGATTCATTTCTTGGCCATTCTTGTAATACATTGCCGTTGCTTTAGGCCCAAGTAATTCTGCTGCAGTACCGACTAATTCCATTACTTTATCAAATGAAGCAATTGCTTGATCAAATTGATTAGCTGAAATATAAGCATGACCTAAGCTAAACCAAGCTTGGCTGTTTTCAGGATCTGCTTGTACTTGTTGCTCCATCATCTGTACGCGTTGAGCCATAATTTGCTCGCTGCTCATGCCTTGATGTGGGCTAGCCTCTGCTTGTGGAGGGTTAGCAAGCTCTTCGTAAGCACCTAATGATTGATAGAGGTACGCTGAAATAGCTAGAATACAAACGGTCATAAATGATGGCCATAAGATCCCTTTAGCTTGAATTTTCGTATCAAGAGAGTCATCGCCATCTTGCTTCATATCTTGCAATAAGCCGATTTCAAGCTCTTTCTTTAGTGCGTCAAACTCAGTTTGATCTAATAAGCCATCTTCTAGTTCTTTTTCTAGAATAGCTGCACGTTCGTTAAATAGTTCAAGGTTTGTTTGCTTACGTACGCCTGATTCTTCAGCAGCTAACATTTTTTGCTGACGAAAATGTGGGACCCAAATCAGCATTAAACTGATTACGACGACAAGAGCAATAAATATCCAAAATGTGGTCATTGTTTCAATATTCACTTTTAGGTTGCTGAAAAAACAGAGCGGATTAGCCGCCTGACTTGAAGTTAGATTATACGTAAAGATGATTCATTGAACAGTAATATACGATATAACCGAACCAGAATCGTCATAGTTGGGCACTGGTTCACAGATTAATCACCTATAAAAAAAACAAACGAAACTTAAATGAACTTTTTATGTCCTATGTTCAACAGTTGATAACTGGGTGTTTTTACTCTCTATTTTTTTGAGAATGAGACAAGTCACCCAGTTTTGCACGAAAGTGGCAGACATAAACAACAGCAACTACTAAAATATAAGCAAATTCGTATTAGCTAATGTTAATATCACTGTTTTAAAGCATTATGATAGATATGCGTTGTTTAGCCTTTATATGGCTTGAACAACTTTTTTAAAATTGAGGAATACCCATGATCCCTGAACTTGGACACTTCTCGCTCATTATTGGTTTGGCATTCGCCATTCTATTGATGACCGTGCCGTTATTTGGTGCAGCCCGTAAAGACCAGTATCTCGTAAGATATGCTTGGCCTATTTGTTACGGTATGTTCTTTTTTATCACTCTTTCTGTCATCACCCTAGGCTATAGCTTTGCTGTTGATGACTTCTCTGTGGCTTATGTCGCAAATCACTCCAACTCACAACTACCAATTTTCTTTAAAATTGCAGCTGTATGGGGTGGCCACGAAGGTTCATTACTTTTCTGGGTATTCTCTCTAACGGTTTGGGCAGCTGCGGTTGCAACCTTTAGTAAAGGTATGGAAGAAGTGTTCATTGCACGCGTACTCGCAGTACTTGCAATGGTCATTGTTGGGTTCTCATTATTCATGATCCTGACCTCTAGTCCTTTCGAGCGTATTTTCCCAATTCCTATGGAAGGTCGTGACTTAAACCCAATGTTGCAAGACGTAGGGCTTATTTTCCATCCTCCAATGCTTTATCTAGGTTATGTCGGTTTTGCGGTTAGTTTCGCATTTGCTATTGCAGCGCTTATGAGTGGCCGTTTAGATTCAGCTTGGGCAAGATGGTCTCGTCCTTGGACATTAGCTGCTTGGGTATTCCTAACAGGTGGTATTTCTCTAGGTTCTTGGTGGGCATACTACGAGCTAGGTTGGGGCGGATGGTGGTTCTGGGATCCAGTTGAAAATGCATCATTCATGCCTTGGTTAATTGGTACCGCACTTGTTCATTCATTAATCGTGACTGAAAAGCGTGGCGCATTCCGTAACTGGACAGTATTGCTATCTATCTTTGCTTTCTCATTAAGCTTGTTAGGTACATTTATCGTGCGTTCAGGTGTACTAACATCAGTTCATTCATTCGCAGCAGATCCTAGCCGTGGTATGTTCATTCTACTATTGCTTGGTTTAGCTATCGGTGGCTCCTTAACCTTGTTCGCACTACGAGCAAGTGAAATGAGTAGCCCTGCACGATTTGAATTAAAATCTAAAGAAACATTCTTATTAGTCTGTAATGTTCTACTAACTGTGGCAGCTGGTACCGTTTTACTTGGTACGCTATACCCACTGTTAATTGATGCATTAGGTATGGGTAAGATTTCTGTAGGACCTCCATATTTTAATTCTGTATTCGTACCAATCGTATTAGTACTATTTGGCTTTATGGGTATTGGTCCAATTATTCGCTGGAAGAAATCTAAAGCGGGTGAATTGAAACGTCAGTTACTTATCCCTGCAATTGTTGCAGCAGTAGTTGGTTTAGCAACGCCTTTCATTGCTGGTAACGAATTAAACCTTTGGGTTGTATTTGGTATCGGTATGGCAACTTGGGTTTCACTTGCAACATTCAGAGCGGCTTATAACCTGCTTACAGACGTAAATGGTAAATTTACTCTGAATAAGATTGGTCGTAGTGAAACGGGTATGCTAATTGCGCACATGGGTATTGCAGTTTCAATCGTTGGTGCGACTATGGTGTCAAACTACTCGATTGAGAAAAGCGTACGTATGGGCCCAGGTATCAGCGAAGAGTTAGCTGGTTATACCTTTAACTACATTGAAACTAAAAATGTTGTCGGTCCAAACTACACTGCTCAGCAAGGTCAGATAGAAGTTTATCAAGATGACAAGTTTGTCACATTATTAAGACCAGATCGTCGTCAATATAATGTACGTACAATGGACATGACTGAAGCTGGTATTGATTGGGGCTTATTCCGTGACCTTTATGTCACTATGGGTGACCCACTAAGTATGACTCAGTTTGCAGTACGTCTTAATTACAAGCCGTTTGTTCGCTGGATTTGGATTGGTTCTATCTTCATGATGGTCGGTGGTTTCTTAGCTGCATCAGATAAACGCTACCGCGTGAAAGAAACTAAAACCGCGAAAGATGACACTAAAGAAGCGAAATTAGCGACTGCTTAATTTATTGGAGAAAATATGAAAAAGTTGGTGCTGTTTATACCATTGGTATTGTTTTTGGGGATGGGAGTTTTTCTATATCAGGGGTTATTCTTAAATCCGCAAAAGCTCGATTCAGCACTAGAAGGAAAGCCGGTTCCGGCTTTCCAACTTGAACGTCTCGAAACACCGGGTGAAATGCTAACGCAGGAAAATCTTAAAGGCGAAGTGTCACTTATTAATGTATGGGCAACTTGGTGCCCAGCTTGTAAGTATGAACATCCGTATTTAATGATGTTAGCGCGTCAAAACATTTTACCGATTTACGGTGTTAACTATCGTGATGAGCGTGCTCCAGCAATTAGAGAGTTAAGCCGTGAAGGTGATCCTTATACGCTTAATATTTTTGATAAAGATGGACGCTTAGGTTTAGACCTAGGGGTTTATGGAGCACCAGAAAGTTTTATTGTTGATCATAACGGCATTATTCGTTTCCGCTATGCAGGTCCTATTGACAGGAATGTATGGAGCGAAACGCTTTATCCAATGATCCAAGAGTTGCAAGCTGAAGCGAAACAAGACGGAGTTTAAGAATGAAGACATTTAAAATACTTGTTGGCTTCATGGCAAGTTTAGTTTTAGCTTTCAATGTCATGGCAACACCAGTTGATACATATGAATTTAAGTCAGCTGATAACCAAAAACGTGCATTAAGTTTGGCGCATGAATTACGTTGCCCACAATGTCAAAATCAAAATTTAATTGATTCTAACTCACCAGTTGCCCAAGATTTACGTCTTGAGGTTTACACAATGGTAGATGATGGCAAGAGTAATGATGAAATTGTCGATTTTATGACAAGCCGCTATGGTGACTTTGTTCTTTATAAGCCAAGACTTGATCCTAAAACTTACATTCTGTGGCTTGGTCCATTTGTTCTAATGTTGATTGCACTATATGTAGCACTCGTTGTAGTTCGTAAGCAACGTGGTAAATCAACAGCTGCACCAGAAATGACTGATGCTGATCGTAATGAGTTAGAAGCTTTGTTGAAAAATAAACAAAGTCTGGATGATAAGTAATGAATATCATGATCAAAGCGATCATGCTCAGTGCATTAGCAGTGACTATCACTGTTAATGCTTATCCTGGAATGGAAAAGCAACAGCAGCATGTAAGCAATTCTACACTGGACAAAATAAATGTCCTTGAGAATCCTTTTCCAATTGCACACATTGGATTCAATGATGCAGAAGGTAAAGAAGTCGACTTTGAAGAACATAAAGGAAAAGTCGTTATTGTGAATATGTGGGCCACATGGTGCCCACCTTGTGTAAGAGAACTACCAGCTTTGGATCGTTTAGAGCAAACGTTGAGTAAAGATGACTTTGTATTGATGCCAATTTCGATAGATGCAGAAGGCAAGAAGCAAGTCAGCCCTTTTTTAGAGTCAATTGGCTTACCTTCGTTTAACTCTTACTATGATGCAAAACAGAATCTACGTGAAGTATTCCCATTAGATACAATTCCAGCTACCTTTATCTTGAATAAAGAAGGCGAATTGGTGGCATATGTTCGTACATATGTAGATTGGGATGATGAAAATGCGATAGAGTTCTTGCAGCAATTCCAATAATAGCGCGAGTTATACTGTGTGAGAGCAAGCTAAATAGGCTTAAGACAGTATAAATTGATTAAAAAAGATCGCTTTTGATGAAAAACTCATCAAGCGATCTTTTTTTTGTGTTTTTATTACCAAAAGCCCTTGCGGTGTTTCAGAATCTGCCTATAATGCGCATCCACTGACACGGCAGAGCGCAATAGCGAAACACTGAGTCAGGTTGATTTGAGAGGGTTTTAACCGCTTCAAATTAACGGCAAAAAGAAGTTTGAAAA
>NZ_MCUF01000078.1:0-4648 GCF_002873615.1 Shewanella sp. 10N.286.51.B7 | reverse complement strand
CCAGGCGGTCGGAGGTTCGAATCCTCCCATCCGCACCATATAAAATTCATACCAAATTATGCGGATGTAGCTCAGCTGGATAGAGTACCTGGCTACGAACCAGGCGGTCGGAGGTTCGACTCCTCCCATCCGCACCATAATTCGGAGAGGTGGCCGAGTGGCCGAAGGCGCTCCCCTGCTAAGGGAGTATGGGCTTTAACTCCCATCGAGGGTTCGAATCCCTCCCTCTCCGCCATTATTTGCATATATTGAATATGCAACTAAGCTCAAATAGCATTGAGCATGCAGTAAACGTAAAAAATTAGCGGATGTAGCTCAGCTGGATAGAGTACCTGGCTACGAACCAGGCGGTCGGAGGTTCGAATCCTCCCATCCGCACCATGATAAAGAGAATGCCCTGTAGATTACTACAGGGCATTTTTTTTTACGTTTAATTTATGCTTTATGACTTGGTTGACACAGATTTATCAGTACTATCTGTTATCACTCGTTCACATTGCCATACAAGCTGTTATTAACAGATAATCACAAGATCAAAACTTTCACGTTCCACCTTTCACTTTCAAGATTCTAAAGTCCCAAAACTCCTCTTATAATTTCAATCTGTTCTAGTTAACTGAACTACATAATCAATTTTTTAAAGCCACTCTCTGAAGGATTTGTTTGATTCACTAGAATAGTTAACTGCTAACAAAGCCAATCTGGTTATAAAGTTCATAAATAGTCACCTTCTAGGGCTAAAATTGGCATATTTATGCTTTTGAGCATTCATGCACAGCATTGGGGCGATTGGTTGTTCTTATTCTTGATATCTCTTTTTATATAGAAGTGGTCATAATCTTGTCATTTTTGCGATAAAACCCTCGGAATTGAATAATGTTCAATATTACTGTGAATAATTTATAGAATTATCACATAGTGAGGTTTAATTTTATTATTTTTGGTCTGACCAATTTACAGTGCGTTGGATTAATTGTTATAAATTAGTTATATTTTTCGTCGATGAAGAATCTGATATAACTAAATTAGATAGTTTGAGCTCTTTTTTATAATCTGAAATTGGTTAATATTGATTGAATAATTATTCTATGTGGTACTTAAATGATGTGTACTGCATGAAAATGGTGCAACACTGATAGGCTATATAATTTCATCGGCTTTACGCAATCGAAATGGATCCTATGTGCAATCACTGATTGAACATTAAGACAAGAGAGGATGTATGACTTCAATATCTGAGCAGTTATTTGACGCCCTAGGCGTGATGATAATGGGGATGGGCTTAGTATTCATATTTTTGAGTATGCTAATTGTCGGTATTAAAATCGTCGCCAGATTATGCAAGTCAGAGATTCAACCTACCGTTGCCTATGCGCCAGCACCTGTCGCAGCTTCAGCAACAACACTTGATCCTAAGTTAGTAGCAGCCATTACCTCTGCTATTCATCAGTATCGTGCAAAAGATTAACAGTTTAGGAGTATTTATGAGCAAGCCTTTAGCGTTAACAGATGTAGTATTACGAGACGCCCATCAGTCTATTCTTGCAACACGCCTGCGTTTAGACGATATGTTACCTATCGCTCCTTTACTGGATAAAGTTGGTTTTTGGTCTTTAGAATCTTGGGGTGGTGCAACATTTGATTCTTGTATCCGTTATTTAGGCGAAGATCCTTGGGATCGAATTCGCGAATTGAAAAAAGTGATGCCAAATACACCACAGCAGATGCTACTGCGTGGCCAAAATTTATTAGGTTACCGTCACTATGCTGATGACGTAGTGACGCGCTTTGTTGAGCGCGCACATACAAATGGCGTTGACGTTTTCCGTGTTTTTGATGCGATGAACGATGTACGTAATCTAGAGACTGCAGTAAAAGCGGTTAAACAGGTCGGCGGTCATGCCCAAGGTACGATTTCATTTACCACTAGCCCAGTTCACACTGTTGATACTTGGGTTTCAATGGCGAAAAACCTCGAAGATTTAGGGTGTGACTCGTTATGTATTAAGGACATGGCTGGTTTACTTAAACCAATGGAAGCTTATGACCTTATTAGCCGTTTGAAATCACAAACTGATTTAACGGTATCAATGCATTGTCATGCTACAACGGGTTTAAGTACTGCAACGTACCAAAAAGCCATCGAAGCTGGTATTGATGTTCTTGATACTGCGATTTCTTCTATGAGCCAAACTTATGGTCATTCAGCAACTGAAACACTGGTGGCAATGGCAGAAGATAATGGCCGCTCAACGGGCTATGACATGGCGACCCTTGAAGAGATCGCTGCATATTTCAGAGATGTACGTAAAAAATATGCACGTTTTGAAGGTGCGCTTAAAGGCATTGATTCTCGTATCTTACGTGCACAAGTACCAGGTGGCATGTTAACTAACATGGAAAACCAGCTTAAAGAGCAGGGCGCTGCTGACAAGATGGATGAAGTATTAGAAGAAATCCCACGAGTACGTGAAGATCTTGGCTTTTTACCTCTAGTTACACCAACCTCACAAATTGTCGGCACACAGTCAGTTATTAATGTCCTGATGGGTGAACGTTATAAAACACTCGCAAAAGAAACAGAAGGCGTATTAAAAGGTGAGTACGGCGCAACACCAGCCCCTGTTAACGCTGAACTACAAGCTAGAGTACTAAATGGCGCAGAAGCGATTACATGTCGCCCTGCCGATCTCATCGAGCCTGAACTTGAAAAACTGCGTACCGAGTTAAGCGACATCGCTAAGAAAGATGGTTTTAGTTTAGCGACTGAAACTGATGACGATGTGATGACGTATGCATTATTCAACCAAATCGGCCTGCAGTTTTTATCTAACCGTGGTAATCCAGATGCATTTGAGCCAGTCCCAAGTGCTGATGATATGGCTGTTCCTGCTGCGAAAACAGAGAAAGGCCCTGAAACGTACACTGTTAATGTTCAGGGGCAAAACTTTGTCGTTGAAGTGAGTGAAGGTGGCGATATAAGCCAAATTGTTCCTGCAACCACTGAAGCGGGCTCACAAGCGCCTGCACCATTAGCGCCACATGCTCCTGTCAGCAATACAATCAAAACCACGATGAATGCGCCATTATCTGGCAATATTTTCAAAGTCTTGGTTAATGATGGCGATCAAGTCAATGAAGGTGATGTCATCATCATCCTTGAAGCAATGAAAATGGAAACAGAAGTGCGTGCAGAAACTGCGGGTATCATTCGTAATATATCAGTTAAGCAAGGTGATGCAGTTACAGTTGGTTCGCCACTGTTAGCATTAGCGTAGGAGATAGCATGGAAGGATTAATGGCCTTTTGGTCTGAGACGGGTATTGCTAACTTCGCACCTGATCAATTATTTATGATGGCAATTGGAGGCTTATTACTTTTCCTTGCCATTTCTAAAGGTTTTGAGCCGCTATTATTAGTACCGATTGGTTTTGGTGCCATTTTAGCGAATATTCCAAATGCAGGTTTTACCGACGAAGGTGGTTTGCTTTGGTATGCCTACCATGTGGGAATTGAAACGGGGATTTTCCCGCTATTGATTTTCATGGGCGTAGGTGCACTGACAGATTTTGGTGCATTGATTGCTAACCCGAAGACCTTGTTATTGGGCGCAGCTGCGCAGTTTGGCATTTTTGCTACCTTGCTAGGTGCGATTGCATTGAACCTAGTGCCAGGTTTTGAATTTTCCATGCAAGATGCGGCTGCTATTGCCATCATTGGTGGTGCAGATGGTCCGACAGCTATTTTCTTAGCCTCGAAGCTTGCTCCTGATTTATTAGGTGCGATTGCGGTTGCTGCATACTCATATATGGCTTTAGTACCATTAATTCAGCCACCGATTATGCGTCTATTAACCAGCGAATCAGAGCGTACCATTAAGATGGAACAGCTTCGTGAGGTCAGTAAGAAAGAAAAAATCATCTTCCCACTGATGGTGGTCGGTATGACAATTCTGTTCTTACCAGCAGCAACACCGCTAGTAGGTATGTTTTGTTTAGGTAACTTAATGCGTGAATGTGGCGTGGTTGATAGACTTTCAAGCACTGCGCAGAATGAGTTAATTAACGTTGTGACGATTTTCCTTGGTTTAGCAGTGGGCTCAAAACTGCAAGCTGAAGAATTCCTGCGCATCGAAACTTTAGGCATTTTAGTCTTAGGCGCTGTTGCTTTCAGTATTGGTACTGCGGCAGGTGTGATGATGGCTAAATTGATGTCTAAGTTATCTGGCGGCAAGATAAACCCATTAATTGGTGCTGCGGGCGTATCTGCGGTTCCTATGGCAGCGCGTGTTGTAAACAAGGTAGGTCTTGAGGCTAATCAGCAAAACTTCTTACTGATGCACGCTATGGGGCCTAACGTTGCTGGTGTTCTAGGTAGCGCTGTAGCTGCGGGTGTATTACTTGCAGTATTAGGCTAATCGTTATCAAATGTAGCGACAAGTAAACGCGAGTCATCGAATGAAGCCACTGACTAACAGTGGCTTTTTTATTGGCTTAAAATTGTTATTGCACTGATGCATGCCATTTAAGGTGTTAGACCATCCTATCCTGCTCAAATCTATTCCACCTAGTGTCAACAAACTAAGTCTCATTAAATCTAATCTCAACAAGCTAAGTCTCATTAAGCCTAGTCTCAACAAACTAAGTCT
>NZ_MCUF01000077.1:0-17631 GCF_002873615.1 Shewanella sp. 10N.286.51.B7 | reverse complement strand
GTTATTTTAATTGTTATTTTGATTGTGACTGTCATTAACCATACAAACCCTCGGTGTTTGTGATGGCCATTTCGCTTTATGCTAGCGCTTAACTAATTAACAGTTCATTTTAATATTACTTTTTAACGTAAATCGAAAGATAAGGATTCCCCATGATAGAACAAGGACAAGCTTTACCCGCTGGTACATTAAGCGAACTGACAGATGATGGCATGCTAAACCATGATGTAAGTGAATTTTTCGCCGCTAAAAAAGTCGTGCTGTTTGCTGTACCTGGCGCGTTTACACCAACTTGTTCAGAAGCGCATTTACCGGGCTTTGTAGTATTCGCTGACCAACTTAAAGCCAAAGGCGTGGATTTAATTGCCTGTGTGTCAGTTAATGATGCTTTTGTCATGAAAGCATGGGGCACAGCACAAAATGCATCTGAACTCACCATGCTAGCTGATGGCGATGCAAGCTTTACCAAAGCATTAGGCTTAGACATGGATACCGCAGGATTTGGCGGCGTACGTTCACAACGCTATGCCATGGTTGTAGATAACGGTGTGGTGACCACTTTGAATGTAGAAGCACCAAAGTCGTTTGAAGTGAGTACAGCAGAAGCGATATTAGCAGCGTTATAAAAACACTGGCTGGATTAACTCTTGAAAGGGCGACTTAAACAAGTCGTCCTTTTTGTTTGAATTATTATAAAATATCCCTTATTTACAATGCTATAAATATTAAAGGCAATGAACCTCATTGTTGACAAAAGTAGCATGCACGATATTGTAGCTGGGGTATTTAAGAGCTATAAAGTGCTGGTATCACTTTAAGTAAAGTTTGTCTGATATTTACAAGGAATGTTTACACATGGAAGAGTCCATCATTGGGTGTTTAATCTTTATAAGTTTCATTTTTCTGATCGCAGAATTATCGAGCACTAAGAATAAATTAAATCGTGTCGAGTCTAAGTTGAACCTACTGCTGGAAAGCAATGGCATTGCAATAAATGACAAAGATTTTGTGCCGGCTGAAGTTCAATATGCTTTAAAAAGTGGTAAGAAAATTAAAGCGATCAGGTTGTATCGAGAACATACAGGAACAAGCTTTTTAGAGGCTCAAAAAGCGGTCAATGGTTTCATTGCTGCTCGTGATTAAATAGCTTTAGCTCAATATTGTAAAAGGATAAAGTCTCGGTCTTTACAAATATTTTTAAACTCAAAATTCAATCTAATCCATTGCCTGCCAAAGGTCTTATACAATCACTGTCTGTGTCAGGTCTGTGTCAGGTCTGTGTCAGGTCTGTGTCAGGTCTGTAAAGTCGATTTCTTCATGTCAGCTATTTAAAGGTACAATCGCAGGGTTCCACCCTGCACTGGCTAAAAGGGAGTGAATGGCCACTCCCTCTTGGATCTCCCACCCGCTCCGAATAAGTGCTGTTTCCTCGACGATAACAGTAAATTAGCTAACGCTTCAGATGCGCCATCCATGGCTTAACTGAAGCTATGTTGGCATCCATGCCAACCTCACGCTAATTCACTTAATCGTCTCGGGCACTTCTCACGGAGACCATTGAGCCCGACAGTTCATATGAAGTTGCAGACTCTAGAGTGAAAAGGGAAAGCAGTTGTTTCTCTTTCGTCTGGTGTGGGCGAAGCGCCACGACTTCATGTCTTATTTAAAATGCATTAAATAATGAATAATTCACATCACTAAAACACACTTCTTCTTGCTGTTGTAGCCACAACGACTTCTGTTTCAATTCCTAAGCTTTGCTCAATGGTACTGACACTCTCTGCGACTTCAGTGGCGATAGCTTGGCTTTGATCTGATGCACTTTGTGCATGGGTATTGAGGCTTTCCATTGCGTTGACAAATTCATCTAAATAATTGACTTGTTGGTTAGCAAAGTCAGAGCCTTGTTTTGCGGTGCCGACCATTTCGCTGGCTTGGGCTTGTACCGTTTTGGCAACATCTAACAAGTGAGTTGCGCGTAATTGTTGGCTTTCAGTCGCATCACCAATGCCTTGTACGCTTTGGGTTAATGCCTTATTAGATACCGTAAGTTGTTCTAAAATATTCATAATATCTTTAAGGGATATTTGAGTGCGGTGAGATAAGTTACGCACTTCATCAGCAACAACGGCAAAGCCGCGGCCTTGTTCGCCTGCGCGGGCAGCTTCAATAGCTGCATTCAAGGCCAGTAGATTCGTTTGCTCGGCGATGTTGCCAATCACATCAATAATTTTTGATACATCAGTGACAGAAGTCGATAAGTTGGTCAGTGATTCGTAACAGTTGGTCACTGCATGTTGCGATGTTTCAGTCGCTTCTAATACGGCTTCTGCTTGGGTTTGGCTTGCCTGCATATGTTCCATGGTGGCAGTGGCTTTTTGCTCAACAATGGATGAGTTTTGTTCTACTTCACTGGCTAGTTCTCGTAAATGGCTGGTTTGTGTTTGCGCGACATTGACCACTTCTTGAGTTTGTTCTGTGGTGGTCGAGATTTGCTTGATCCTGTCAATTAATGAGCTTAATGAGTGCGATACTTTAGACACTTGTTGACGCTGACTTTCGTCTTCTTGCTCAAACCGGTTTAATAGTTGGTTGAAGTGACCTGCTATTTGGCCTGTTTCACAACGGCTATTAATTTGTAATTGCTCACGCTGATTGGATTCACTTAGTTTCATAAAGGCCGCATTTAAGCGTTTTAGCGGTTGTACAACTCGGCGTTGTTGCAGCCATAAATAACCAAAGGCAAATAAACCAATGATAATCACCATTGAATATAAAATGGTTTGTAGCTGCTTTTTTAAATCATGATCATATTCAGCGTGCACTTTTCCTAGACGCAGCAACTGTTGCTCCACTTGATCAGTGTCGGCAGACAATTGTGATTGCACCAAAAGATTATCGGCGAGTAAGTTATGGGTATTGGCCACTTCTTTGTCATAGCGCAGGCTTAAACTGAGTAGTTCATCGCGATAAGATTCACCTATTTCAAACTGCTCAGGCTCATCTGCACCTAAGGCAAATTCATCGACTTCTTCTTGTTCAAAAATTCCAATAAGAGAGAGTTTTGTTAATTGCTCATGCCATTGATTTAGTGCTTGTATATTACGTTGTAGGCTAGCTTCTAAGCGACTGTCTTTACCTATTAAATAGCCTTCAGTGAGTTGTGATAACTGAAACACCAATGGTGGTAGCTCACGGGTTAATTGTAAATATGATTGGGCTAAATCAGCATCCACTGCCAAGCCTTTTTCGGCGTAAGCGGCGAGGCGCATATTATTATCAAGCATTTCAGACTCTGAGTAAGCCAGTAACTGCCTTGGGTTACCTGCTAGTTTTCCTGCCGCAAGGTAGCGGTTATTCAAATTTGCGACAAATTCAGCTAAAAATTGCTGTATAGAGGTGGTGGCTGCTGTTGCTGAAGCTAAGTCAATTTGGCCGATTTGATGGGAGATTTCGGTGAGTTCTTGCCTTGCTTGGCTAAGAATTTCACTGTCTCCCGATTGCAAATAGGCATTGATATTGGGGCGAACCTTGAGCAAAAAAGTGTGTTGTATCTGTTGCAGAGTATTTGCTTGTAATTCGACTTGCTGACGTTTGTCTGTGCTCCAAAGGACTGTGGCAGCTAAAAGTCCTGCCAGTAGCAACAATATTGCCGAAGCTGTTAAGGAAAGAGTGGAAATCTTCATTGAAATGTTAGCTTTTTGGAGATTAAGTGTTGGTGATTTTATGAATTAAATATGACAGTAAGATTACATTTTGTGTATCAACTTGTATCTTGTTGCGTAATTAAATCCTTGTTTATTATATGGTTAAATGTAAAAAAGACTAAGATGATTGTAATGAAATAGAGGGTTAACACCTAAATAGAGTTATTGCTCTATCTCTTATTGGATATAAGGTGTTACTTGCTTATGAACGACCGAATGTATGAGATCAATTGTTAAATGATCGCTAGATAAAATGAAATTAATCTAAAATATATTGATCTAAATCAAATGCATGTTTATTATCTTGTCAAAACATGCATTTTAAATACATATTAGAGGTTGTTTATGTTAGATCAGCATACTAAAGACGTTGTTAAGAGCACTATTCCATTATTAGAAGCGGCAGGTCCTGCACTGACTACGCATTTTTATCAACGTATGTTTGAACATAATCCTGAGTTAAAAGATGTATTTAACTTGGCCCATCAACATACTGGTGGCCAACCTGTTGCCTTGTTTAATGCCGTTGCCGCTTACGCAAAAAATATTGATAACCTAGAAGCACTGGGCGCCGCAGTTGAGCGCATTGCCCATAAACACACAGGTTTCTTAATCAAGCCAGAGCAGTACGCCATTGTTGGTGGTCACCTTTTAGCGACACTTAAAGAACTCGGCGGCGATGCCGTGACTGAAGAAGTGCTGACCGCTTGGGGTAATGCATATGGCTTTTTAGCGGACATCTTTATCAACCGCGAAGCACAGCTTTATCAACAAACAGCGGCTAAAACTGGCGGCTGGGAAGGTACACGCCGCTTTGTGGTTCAAGCGAAAACACCTGAATCCTCGGTTATCACTTCATTCCTGTTAGCACCAGAAGACGGTCAGCCAGTCGTCGAATTCACTCCAGGGCAATACTTAAGTGTGTCGCTTGATCACGAGCAGTTAGATTTTAAAGAAATTCGTCAGTATTCATTATCAGATGCACCTAATGGCAGTACGTACCGCATTAGTGTTAAGCGTGAACAGGGCGGTAAAGTTTCTAACTTACTGCATGAGCATTACCAAGTCGGAGATATCATCGATGTGGTTGCACCAGCGGGTGATTTTGTGCTGAATACCGCAGCTGAAACGCCTGTAGTGTTGTTGTCAGCTGGTGTCGGCCTTACACCAATGAAGAGCATGTTGAACCAGCTATTATCGCAATCACATACAGCGAATATCACTTGGGTTCATGCCTGTGAAGATGGCGCACAGCACAGCTTTAAACAAGCAATTAAAGCCAAACGAGATGTGAATACCAACTTAGAAAGCTACGTTTGGTATCGTCAGCCTTTAGCGACAGATTTACCTGCCGAAGATTTTGATTTTGAAGGGACTGTAGAGCTTAATAACATCGCCGAAAGTATTGTGCCAAATGCCCAATATTACTTCTGTGGCCCTATCGGTTTTATGAAAGCCATCAAGCAGCAATTACTTGGGTTAAATGTGCCAGAGTCGCAATTACATTACGAAGTCTTTGGCCCTCACGCAGATTTATAATCTGTATTAAACCGATTTTTATATAGCAAAAAGCGACTCATCGAGTCGCTTTTTTGTTGAATGAAATTGACTTAAAACAGGGTTAGCTAAGAGCCACTTACTGGTTTTCTATTGGTAACCATACTTGCGCTCTAAGGCCGCCTTCAGGTCGGTTTTTAAGTTCAATCTTGCCGTGGTGACGGTCGATAATTCGTTTCACAATGGCTAAGCCAAGACCTGAACCTACTGAACCTCGGGCACTATCCCCTTGGGTGAATGGTTGAAACAGCTTTTCAATCTCTGCTTCATTAATGCCAGGGCCGTTATCTTCGATAATAAAACTGACACCTTTAGCGGTTTGATACGAACTGATTTTTATCAAGCCGTTACCGTAGCGAAAGCCATTTTCTACTAAATTACTTAATACTCGTTTAATCGCCACGCTTTGAAAAGGCACCAATGGACAATCTTGTAAATTGAGTTCAATGTTGCCTTCTCGGTGCATTTCCTGTTGGTTGATTTCCTGGATCAAGCGGTTGATATCATTAAGCTCTCTGGCACTTTCTTGGTCGTGACGCACATAAGCAATAAACTGGTTAATGATGTCATCCATATCTTCAATATCGGTGACTATGCCATCTTTAAGGTATTGATCTTCATCCACCATCATTTCAGAGGCTAAGCGAATACGTGTCAGTGGCGTACGTAGGTCGTGGGATATGCCGGCCATCAGTAAAGCTCGATCTTGCTCAAGTTGCTTCATACTGTGAGACATTTGATTAAAAGCGTGAGTTACCTCGACGATTTCAGATGATCCACTTAAGGGTAATGGCTCTGGGAATTCACCTTTAGATACAGAGAAAGCAGCGCGTTGTAAACGCTTAAGCGGCCTGTTGAGCCTGCGTGCAAACCACCATCCACCGGCGACACTGAGCGCACCAATTACCAATAAATACAATGTTAGTGGTGATAAATCATTTTCGTTTAACCCTGTCAGCGGTACTTTTATCCACAGAGTCGGTGCTTGTGGCGGCCTGATCCACACTTGCAGTTGTTTACCTTGAGAAAAGCGTACTTCCGCTTCGCCGCCAAGGTACTCAGACATTTGTTCGGACAAAAAACCATAATAGGTGGCCGATTCGAGCCCCGCTGCAATGGCGTTTTGCTGATTGTAAACTTTCATCTCATCATCGCGCACTTTTGCATTGAGGGCATCAACAACGGTGAGGTTTTCACGGGTGATGACAACACCATCAATAAACAATAAGTTTATTTGTCGTGCGATGAGTTGGTTGATTTGTTCATAACTGGGTTTAATAAAATAAACCGTTACAGAGAGGTAAGAAACCAGTTGATTAATCAGTAGCAAACTACCAATAAGCAATACGGTTTGGCTGAAAGAATTACGTGGCAGAAAACGCTGCCACCATTTCAGTTTGATTGCTTTTGGCTGGCTAATGGTTTGTGACTGGCTGATAGAAATTAACCCCGAGCAGTGCCGTCAGGCACGAACACATAACCTAAACCCCAAACCGTTTGGATATAGCGGGGGTTAGCGGCATCAACTTCGATTAATCGGCGTAAGCGAGACACTTGTACGTCAATAGAACGCTCTAGTGCTGAGTAGTCACGACCACGGGCAAGGTTCATGAGCTTATCGCGCGATAATGGCTCTCTTGGGTGAGATACCAATACTTTAAGCACGGCAAATTCACCTGAGGTGAGAGCGATACTTTTTTCTTCATGGAACATTTCGCGGGTTGCAAGGTTCAATGAAAAGTCACCAAAACTAATCACTTCTTCTTGTTGCGCAGGCGCTCCAGGCACTTCTGCTGTTTGACGACGCATCACAGCTTTAATGCGCGCGAGTAATTCACGTGGATTAAACGGTTTTGGCAAATAATCATCGGCGCCAAGTTCTAAGCCAATAATACGGTCAACTTCGTCGCCTTTGGCGGTGAGCATGACAATTGGGATTGGGTTTTCTTGTTGACGTAAGCGACGGCAGATTGATAAACCATCCTCACCCGGCAGCATTAAGTCTAAAACCAATAAGTGAAAGTTTTCGCGCTCTAATAAGCGATCCATTTGTTCAGCGTTAGCTGCGCTGCGCACTTGATAACCTTGTTCAAGTAAATAGCGTTCTAATAATGATCTGAGTCGCATGTCATCATCGACAACGAGAATTTTAGATGTTTCCTGGCCCATGAAATATCCTTTTGTCTAAATTTCGGCGCTAAATACAGTTAGTAAGCTAAATATAGCGACTTTATTAGAGTGCAAACAAGAGGTGTAATAGTAGTTTATGATTGTGCAGGGATAATATGACGAAGTTATTAGATTAAGTCTATGAAATTAATTGAATTTAATGATATTGATTGGAATATTAGAAATTGTAACTAAATCAGTTTTTTCGCATTAATCGCGAAAAAGTATCAATCACGCCATCTTCGTTGTTATCGAGGAGGAAGATGAGCTGATCATCATGAAGTTTGACATTAAAAGCTGCCGATGCAATTTCACCGTAGCGACTAAAGCCTGTTTGGTTGTTGTCATCATATTGAGCCTGAAAATAAACTTCTTCAGAATCTGATTGATGCTGATATTGACCCCATTCCATTCCCGTGAGTTCGTCATCATGGTCAAAGTTAATTTGTAACTGTACATATAAGCCATTATCGAGCATCAATACGGCATACAAGTCATCATATTCTTGGTTATACCAGTAACCTTCAATGTCTCGCGAGCGCAGTTGTTCGTATTCAACAATATTGTCGATGGAATTGTCGGCTTGTTTATCCATATTCAACTGCAATCTTGATGCGTCATTATTGAGGTAAACATGACTGTGATTGTGCTTAGTAAGTAAGGTGATAAACCCTTTGGACGGGTTATTGCTAAAGGTGGGGTTGAAGGAAATGGATATTGGCATATCCACAAAAGCGGTGCTATTAGATAACGCAAAACTGCCCCATTCAGCGAAACTATTACTCGGCTCATTTAAGTCTAGCCCAATTTGCAGGTAACTTTGATCTTCATTTATTTGCAGTAGTTCAATATGCCCAGCTTGCTGGCTAAGCCAGTTGCCTATGATGTATTCAGGTAGGTGGTTACTCGGTTGTGCCTTGAAACTTATCAGCATCAGAAGCGTCACACCAACTAACATCATCCAGAAAACTCTACTACACATAAAAGTTCCTTTTTTATGTTATTTACTCGATACAGGGTAAATAAAAACCGGATCTCAAGTTTAGTAAAGAAACATCATAGGGCAAGAAATTGTAGAATAATTCGCCATAAAGTTGACGTATGTATGAGTAATACACTGTTTTTGGGCAGGTGTCAGGTTTATTATACCTCTAAGTTAGTATAAGAAATCTTGTTGATATACCAATCTTGGGGGCCATTGGGGGTAGGGACAACGGCATCGTCATCGACTTCTTTTTTGAGTAATGCACGCGCCATGGGTGAATCAATAGAAATATAGCCTTTAGCATCGCCGTAAATCTCATCTGGACCAACAATGCGAAATTGCAGGATATCGCCAGCATCATTTTCAATTTCGACCCAAGCGCCAAAGAAGATTTTTCCTTCTTGTTCTGGGGCATACTCAACGACTTTTAAACTTTCGATACGTTTGCGCAAAAAACGGACTCGACCATCGATTTGGCGCAATAAACGTTTGTTTTCTTTGTAGTCAGCATTTTCGCTACGGTCACCAAGGCTAGCTGCCCAAGCCACTTTTTTGGTGATCTCAGGACGGTATTCTCGCCATAGGTAGTTCAATTCAGTTTTTAGTTTGGTCATCCCTTCCGGGGTGATGAGATTGGTCTTCACTTGGTTTGCTACTCAATGATGCTGATATATCTGATTGAGTGAAATTACCTAAAAGGAGTGCGGTTGTCGATAGCGCTTTTTGATAAGTATGGGGCTAGTTACCCATATTTCGGCTTTGACTGCGACGTTGATGACGTAATTGCGATAACTGACTCATCGCAGTGATAACCTTTTGGCTCTGATTACAGATAACAGCTTGTCTGGCATCAATGCTTTGGTTACTTGCGTTAGCCTGAGTATCGGCTTGCTTCAAACACTGTTTGGCATAATGTTCAGTGATTTGCACAATTAACGCTTCGGCTTGGCTGAGATCATTGCTGTTTATTTCTTTGACGAAGAGGAGTAAAAAGCAATCGAATAGGGCGCTAAAAACATCAGCATTAGCAAACTCTGACTCAATACAGACTTGCCTGCGGGACTCATCAATTAAAGCGGCGACTAAGTTGGCAATTGTAGTAGCGTTGGTTGCCCCGACTAAAAGGCTGTTTACGTAGGTGTCTTGTTGCCAAAACGCGACCAATTGATGCGACCATTCGGCCTTATCCCATTGCTCGCCCATTGCGTGAATGACTGACATAACAAGCTCCTACGAAAACAACATATATCGAGTATAAAACCAGGTTAAACAGCTACCTAAATAACTTTCTTGGCATAGGTAATATTTTAAATGCTTCGGCTAGTTCCGCTAAATAGTCATTAGCCAATAGCGAGATACCTACATAAAAGTCGGTCTCAGCATTGATTTTGGCCAGCTCTAAACAGCGTCCTGCCCATGGCAACATATGTTGTTGCAATAGCACTTGGATAAACTGTGTTAGCTGCTGTGCATCAGTGTCAGAATCTGGGTTAGTCGCCGCCTCTTGCAAGGTAGCAAAGCTTGAATCCAGTACACTAAAGAACAAACCGATATGATCCACTGGCTGTGGCATTGTTAGGTCGAAGTTAACCCCGTATTGCTTATAAAAATCAATGAGGGCAATGGTTGATGCATCGAAATGCACTTGATCTTCACCTAAATACGCAGAACCCTGTGGAATAGCTTTAGGTTCACCAGGACCAAAGAAAAGCTGGCCGTAGTCGACTTTTAAATCAAGTAACTGTTCGGCTTCATTCCAATGATTCAGATAGGTTGTTAGAGCGTCACGTCCTTGTTGATTATCGCTACGGTTGGCAAATGTAGGCCAAGTTGCAGCGACGTCATTTTCTACCATGTTGTGAATTAATTCAGCTTCTGGATAATGACAAAATAGGTTATGTAAAATACGTGCGATTGCTTGGTATTCACTTAACTGTTCAACTGACTGTTCAATACTCATTTAACTTTTCCTCAAAAAGGGCAGTGGTGAAGCACCACCGCCAGATCTGATTATACTTCGTTAGGGTTCAAGATTTTACCTGCACCAGCACCTGCTGGTTGACCATTGCGGTTTGCTTTAATGATCAAGTTAGGTGTAGTGATCGATGGATCAGGTAATGGTGCAATATGCCCATCACCAGCGCCATATTTAGCTTGAATGTTTTCTACTGTATCAAAATCCATTGCACGCATTGGGCAAGATTCAACACAGATAGGCTTACGCCCTTCAGCTAGTCTGTCATAACAACCGTCACACTTGGTCATCACTTTACGTTCTTGATCTAATTGCGGCGCGTCATATGGACATGCACGTGAACAGCTTTCACAGGCAATACATAAGTCTTCAGCTACATGCACTAAACCGTCTTCACGACGTTTGTGCATTGCACCTGTTGGACAAGCCTTAACACAAACTGGCTCGCTACAGTGGTTACAGCCAATAGACATGTAGTAAGCAAATACGTCTTGCTCAAAAGTACCAGTTGCTGGATCGACATTCCAAGATCCACCACCGTATTCATATACGCGGCGCCAGTTAACACCATTTAAACTAGGTACGCCGTTTTCAACTGGCTTAGTTGCATTGCGAATCTCTTCGCCTTGTCTGTCTTTACAAGAGATATGGCAGGCTTTACAGCCAGTACATTTTGTCGTATCGACATAGAAACAATATTGGATAGCATCGCTCATGGTAGCGCTCCCTTATAAAACTTTACGAAGTTGAACACGGTTAGTGTGTTGTGGATTACCTTTAGCCACTGGGCTAGGCATGTAACGGGTTAGCGAGTTAATCGCGCCGCCAATGTCCACGACTTTGCCAGAAGAGCCAGTGCGACCATTTGGATCAGGTTTGAACCAAGCGCCTTGACCTAAAGCAACGACACCAGGAAGTACGCGAGGTGTGATGCGTACAACCACTTCAATAGAACCACGTTCGTTATACATTTCGACAGTGTCACCAGAGGCTACGCCGTACTGTTGAGCATCAATCGCGTTCATCCATACTGCATCTTCAACCGCTTCACGTAACCAAGGTACGTTGTGGTAGCTAGAGTGAGTACGACCCTTAGTGTGGTAACCCGCTAATTGCAGTGGGTAATCATCTTTGGTGTCTTCATCTTCATAGCTGTCCCACGTTACTGTGTATTGTGGGATTGCAGTAATGGTGTCGCCTTTAACTTTGTTTTGTTCCCAGTTTGCTGAGCGCCATGCAAGCTCTGCAGAGTGGATTTCAATTTTTCCTGAAGGTGTTGCTAGTGCTTCACCGCCATTAACAAAACCTTGTAGCGCCACGTTGCGGTTTTCCATGTTCTTGCGGAAGAAACCAATTTCTTGTGCTTCTTTGTAAGTTGATGGGAACGCAGGAGTCACACCTAAGTTTTTGCTGTTTGAACGAGTTTGTTGGTAAAGCTCTTCTAACCACTCATCTTCTGTTTTACCTTCAGTAAACTCAGCACCAACACCCATTGCATCAGCGATCATTGCTGATACTTGGTACATTGACTTACAGTCCCAAATTGGGTCTACAGCGGCTTTCATTGCTGTGATGTAACCCATTGCGCCAGAAGCATAAGAGTCATCAACTAAGTCATTTGATTCTAACCAAGAAGTATCTGGAATGATGATGTCGGCAAATTTAGCGCCTGGGGTCATCCAGCAATCACAAGAAACGATAAGCTCAACACCGCTTTCATCTTTTAAGATTTCTGCAGTACCGTTAATGTCAGCGTGTTGGTTCAATAGCGAGCTATCAGAAGCTGAGATGATCACTTTGATATTAGTGCCAAGTGGCGTATCTAAGTCGTCAGTACCCGTAATACCGTGAGTACGGGCAGTCATGGTTTCACCATTGTGAATCGCTTCTGACCAAGTGAAGAAAGAGATTTTTTCTTTCACTGGGTTAGTGCCTGTAGGGATAGAAGCACGGTACATGTTAGTCATGTTTGGTAGTTCACCGTTTGATGAACCTTCACGACCTAATTTACCTGCTAATACACCTAGCATGTAGATAGCACGAACGGTTTGTTCACCGTTTGCTTGACGGTTAACACCCGCGCCAGCAATGATGTAAGGCTTTTGAGAAGCCATTAAATCGTCTGCAACTTGCTTGATGTTGGCTTCAGAAATACCAGTGATTTTCGCAGCCCATTCAGGCGTACGCGCTTCACGGTCAGCAAACTTGCCTTGCGCCATGATGTAGTCGTAGTAGTTCTCCGCACTGTCCATTGCTGCAGCGTATTCAACTTTTTTCGCATCGCCACTGGCTGCAAATTCTGCTTTTTGTGCTTCGATTGAAGCCGCGTCATAACCGACACTGTTCTTATTGATGAAGTCGATAGAGTTTGCGTCAACCCAACCTGAACTGATCATCAAGTAAGCAATAGCTTCTGCTAATGCAGCATCAGTACCTGGACGGATTGGTAACCAAGATGATTCTTTACCTGTCATTGAGTCAGTGTAACGTGGGTCGATCATCGTGACTTTAAGGCCGTTTGCACGTTGCAGAGCCTGTAAGTAATCGTAACCTTCACCTGAGCCTGATTGACGGATTTCACTTGGGTTGTAAGCAAAACCTAATAAAAAGTCACTGCTTTCAAGTGTTACTGTGGCAGAACCTGATGTGCTGCCAGTACCAAAGGTGTGTTTAGCCGCTTCAGTTTGTTGCGCCCAAGAGTAGTTACCGAAGTATTGTAAGCAACCGCCAACTAAGTTGAATAAACGGTTGAAACAACCATTTGATGCGAAACCATAATATGCGCCAGAGCCGTAGCTTCTGAAAATCGCCTTATTACCGTGTTCAGCAATAACAGAAGTCAGTTTGCCACCGATAGTGCTCGCTGCTTCTTCCCATGTAATTGGCACAAACTTACCTTCGCCGCGCTCACCAACACGTTTCATTGGTGATTTTAAACGGTCAAATGCATAAGTGCGTTGACGTAATGAACGACCACGTGCACAAGCACGAACTTGGTGCATACCGTACTCATCTTGTACATCATGGTGAGTTTCAACGCGGGTAATCATCCCGTCGCGGCTGTAAACTTTAACTGGGCAGTTTGAGCCACAGTTTACTAGACATGCCGACCAAGTTAATGCTTCATCAACTGGTGGTTGCGGTGGTACTGGCTCAGCATCTTTTGAGCTGGAATTACAACCAGTAACGGTGGCAGCACAACCTAAAGCAGCACTCATTTTTAAGAAACTTCTGCGTTCCATTATTAAATCCTCTTACTAAAATTTATTCAGTGCGTTCGTTCAACGACTACAGCACATAGCTGAAATTCAGCATGATCTGATGGGCGTTATAATTGTGATTAAGCTCGCCCAGGGTAACCATGCCTGGCACTTGATCAGTGGTCATTTGAGCGTCATCAGTGTCGTAATAACGTTCGTAGCGATAAGTCAGTTTCAATGCCATGTCATCACTCAAGGCATAGTTAGCGTAAAGACTCGCGCTATGGTTATAGGAGTAGTAATCGCCGTATGGGTTAGTACCATCAGCGGTAACATAAGTGTCACTGCTTGAATTACTGAACAGGTAATCAGCGCCTAAAGTCAGCTTATCTTCCATTAAGCCGCCGTAACTTACGCCTGCACCTAAGTTGATAAACTCATCTTCAATGTCGGCGTACCAGTCAGGGTCGCTGTAGTTTTGACTCCCTGCCTGGGCTGAATTAATCCATTGTTGGCCTGCGAAACCGTAAGCAGAGAACTGCTTAGTCAGTTGCATATTGACGTTAATGTCGTAGCTGTAATCTTCTGATTCAGTTAATCCGATCACAGTGTCGTCATAGTTATCTTTTGCATAACGACCAGTAAAATCGATGCTTAACCAATCAAGCGGTGTGTGACTCATGCGCAGTTCAACTTCGTTACGCTCTCTGTCCGCAAGGTAGTATTTGCGCATCAGTGAATTGTCTTCACTCGAGGTTAATTCAGTGGCTTGATATTCAGAGCCGCCACGATTGCTGTGAGCAGCTTTCATATCAATGGTGAAGTTATCAATGGCGCGGATAGACAATTTTGCCCATAAGCTATCTTCATTAGTTTCTTCACGGTCGCTGTAGGTGCGTTCGATATCTTTGCGGTCGTAACCTGCTTGTAGGCGGTAGCCACTGGCGATGCGGTAACTGGCATTGACCTTGAACGTTGAACGCTCAACATCTGTGGCGACATTTTCTTTAAAGGTGCCGCTGATGCTATCGAAGTTGTATTGCTGGAATTCAAATACCGAGCTGTTGTTTTCACGGTTGCTGTAGTCAACACTACCGCCAACGCGTAAACGGTTGCTTAGCATTGAAGTAATACGGATATTGGCATCAGTAGTATCGACTTCACCGTCCCAGTTTTGAATTGGGTTGCCAGCAACTTGAATTAAATCGTCATCTTGGATCATACGACCAACAATAAAGCGACCTGACATAATAGTGCGGTCTAGTTGGTACTGGCCTGATAACGACACTTGGTGTGCTTGATTGTCAGGTGTGGCTGAGTAGACATCGTAGTCTGTAGGTAAGCTGAGGTTTTCAGTATTATTTTTGTACTGACTGCCAAAGTAGCTTAATTCCGTTAACCAGTTTTGCCCGGTTAACGCTGCGCCAGCAGTAAACGAGTCCGTGGTGGAATCAACACGCTGACCAAAGTTAACTGGGCTTGGGCTGACTAAGCTGCTGCTCTTGTAACCGGTTTTATCTTCACGGTCGAAACGCACATACCCTTGATAAAAGTCTTGATTAAAATCAGCACCAATACCGACTTTTTCACGTTGTTGAGATAACTCAAATACGTAAGTGTCGCCAGGCAACATCATGCCGTCATCGTAATAAAGATTACTTTGCGCATCACCTGATTGGTAAGTGGTAATCAGTGAATAATCGGCATCGACATTAAATAAGCCTTTTTGACCCACACTGATGTTCGCTGTACTGTTTTCAAAACCTAATTGATGGGCTTGAATACTGGCTTGGTAGCCATTTTCATCTTGGTATTCAACATCGCCACTAAGGGCAGTGACAAAGCCATCTTGATCGGTACCTAATGCATTAGCTGCATGGACATCATCGCTGTCGATGTATCCAGCTGAAATATCGATGTTGCCGCTGTAACCTGAAGTATTAGTACAACGCTTACACTCATACTTTTCTTGGTTTAGGTTTTCAGTATTGGCATTACCAACTGCAAAGTTAGCGGCCATGGTTGGCGCAGAAGCTAACAATAAAGAAGCGGTAATTACATTCAATTTAAAATTCATGATATGGCTCCTAATTAACGCTGCAGCAAGCTGCCAGCTGGGTGGTTAGAACCATGGATTTGGCTGTGGCAGTTCAAACAGCTTTTTCCGCCGCCAAAGGCATCCATTCCAGGTTGTAAAACAACGCGACTCGCGTGACCGTCATCAGCGTGACATTGTTGACATAGTTGCGGTGCACGGTTGTTGAGCATGCCTTCGTTAACGCTGCCATGTGGGTTATGACAAGTGACACAGTTTTCAGTGACCGGTGCGTGCTCCCATAACATTGGGCCGCGTTTTTCAGCGTGACAGCTGTAACAGGTGTCATTAACAGTCGGTTTATTGAGTGCACTTTCTGACATTGATCCATGTGGCGAGTGACAATCGATACAGGTCATTTGATCCCATTTCATTGGGTGAGCTGAGCGTTTGTTCATGTCGGCTTTTTCACGGGTGTGACAGCTAGTACAAGTATCATTAACGGTAAGTTTGTCTAATGCAGGATCTTTAGCGGCATGCACTACGTGGCAATCTGCACAAGCAATCTCTTCGAGATTATGAGTGCTGCTATGCCAAGCCATTTGTTCAGGGTCGTTATGGCAACCTTGGCAAACGGTGTTTTGGGTCGGTGCATCAAGTTTGCTGTCTTTACCAAACTGGATCATTGGCTCTTTACCACCACGGTTGTGGTTGCCTTGTGGACCATGACAGGCCTCACATTGAAGACCCGCCATTGGAGAGTCCTTGCTGGTTAAGTCGCCATGTGCGCCTTTGAAAATGTCAGTAACGCCTTCAGTGCGTTGGTGACACATTAAGCAGCTGTCTGCTCCTTTAGGGGAATACTTACCTTCAGCAAACTTCTCCACTAATTTTTGAGAAACTTGTTCACCTGTCATGTCATCCCATGGCGCTGCTGCGGCATTAAATGAGCACAAATAAAGGATTACACTGATAGAAGCTAGGATGTTTCGACACCAGTTCATCATGTCACCTGACCTTATTAAATCGAATTTATAAAAATGGACTAATCAATAAGGGGTATTTTAAAGAATTGTAAATTTCAAATCTAAGAATTGCGTTTATCATAAAGCGACATTTGTGATCAGGATCTATATCAGGGGTAACAAAAAAAATTAAAATACTTTCTGCAATGACATTGGTATAAATAAAAAGTTCCCCTTATGATTAAATATAAATGCAGACCGGCAATTCATACAAAAATAGTATGTGAGTATTGTGAAAGAATTAACTTTCCGTTACCGGCTGAATATGCACATTTTAAATATTTGTCTGATGAAGAATTAATAAGTTTTAATACCATAACTAACTTATTAAATTTTATTGAAAAGAATACTAATAATCCTTTTTTCTTTGTCGACTTCGTCCAGTTTTTCAATCAACGCATCGAAGAATTCACTCGAATCGACCTGTCTAGTAATGTGAGCAATGCCAGTAAACTGATTGCGTTTACCCAGTTCTACAATCAAGTGTCAGATCTTAATTGGACCAACACAGAGACAGCCGATTCTGTTGGTTTGATTGCAAAACGTTCACAGCAATCATTAGCTTCGAAGTACGACGATCTCTTTATATATGCATCTATGATGTATGTTTTAAAATTTAGTGAATCAAATAAATCCGATATAATCATAGAGTTACCTTTCGGTCGTTCTTTCTATGGCTATAATGTCGAACTACTGGAAAACGTGAAGTTTAACTGCCAGTCCTTTTCTGTTTTCGTTAAAAAAGATGAACGAGATAAGGTGCTTGTCAACGCATTAATACCGCGAAAAATCTCTAATTTAGAACGTGTTAATGCGGCAGCTAATAGTATTTCACCTGCAGATTTAAGCTTGGTAGCATTAGCAAATATGCTTGGTATGTCGTCTAGGAGTTTACAGCGAGAAGTTAAAATTGAAGGTTTTTGCGTAAAAGACATAATTAAAAAAACCAAAGCGAATGCTATTATTTATATTTTAAAT
>NZ_MCUF01000076.1:51536-57198 GCF_002873615.1 Shewanella sp. 10N.286.51.B7 | reverse complement strand
TGCCCCAAAACTTGTTAGTAGCTTTACTTAGCTAATGATTTCTAGATTTGGATAAAAATCTAAATCAGGGTCGTGGCGTTTCGCCCACACCTGATTTAGAGCGTAAATTTCCAAACTCCGTTTGGATTAAGGTCGTGGGTTTTCCACCCACACCCGACCAAGAGGGTATCAACAGCAATACCCTCTTGGAACACCCTGCCGCCCCTATCGAAAAATGCTGAAAAGCGCATATTTTCAACGGGGATTGATCCAGCTATCAACCTCGCTTGTAGACTGCTTCGGCCTTATTCGAAAATGCTAACGCTTCCGATGGGCCGTCCATGGCCCGACGAAAGCTAGCCTGACGTCCTGTCAGGCTCACGCTATTTTCTTCAACGTCCTCAATTCAAATGGTGCCTTTTAGATTTGTATCTTTTTATTTTTAAGTTAACGCGAATAAAGTTAAATCGAAGAAATGAAAATTCCGGTGTAAGCGCGGCTGTGACCGTCCATGACATGGACGTCATGGCCGAGCATTCAGGGATGAACTTGTAGCGTGTCACAGTAGTGCTTGCACAAGAGCCTGCGGCAGGCAATGAATTAGATTGAAGTGATGGTCTTAAGTAATTTAGCCAATATAGATGAAGTACAAAACATAAACGGGTAACTCGTTTATGTCCAGAAGTTTGTTAGCGGTTGCTAATACAATACCTGTAATACAACAAAATGCCTTGGAGTAGGTTTATCAATGATAGTTTGATTTGTCAGCTTATACTTGCAGCGACAGTAACTGTTTATCAGATTATGTTTTAAAATGAGCGTAAAAAAGGCTGCAACTGCAGCCTTTTTATTGGGTTGGTTTTCTTTTATAAAGAACTATTTAGCATCAAAGCTAAAGGCTTGTCCTGCAATGGCTGCTTCATACATTAGTCCGCCTTTTGCTGCAGTAAAAATGGCCATACCGTTCATGTAATTAGCTTTGGCTGCGGTGCGGTTCCCCGCATTACCTGCCGCGGCTGAGTTGCCCGTTGAGCCCACTTGCGCGTTTGCGCCAACGGTAATGGCAACAGCTGATGCTTGTGCACTGAATTCAAAGGTACCGCTAGTAAAATCATCGTAGGCGGCTTTATTCTTAAAAAATATAATTTCGCTGTAAGCTTGGCCACCTAACTGAAAGCCGATAGACAGTTGCGATAGGGTGGAGTCGCCAGTATGGATCCCGCCTTTGTACACTCGACCCGCGCCATACGCTGCGCCAATACCAATGCCGCCTTTACCGACAGTTGGGTAAATCGCATAGCCGTAAGCATTACTAAAGAAGTTTTGTACCTCTGGTGCTTTTCTAAAGTCTTCCACTGTTTTGGCATATTTATCAGCATGTGCAAAATTTGAAAAAGTCAGTCCTATTAAGACGAAGGTGACGGACAACAGTGATAATATGTTTTTCATATTTACTCCTACAAGTAAGGGAAAGCAGGGCTCAACTTAGGCTGAACCATTAGCTAGCACATGCTAACAGCAACTTGAATCCTTGAGCGGTAACGAGGTTGATGCTCAATGACTAAAAAGTCGATAATCAATTCAGACTAGCAGCATAACAAAGCCAGAGCCGGAAGCACAAAACTAAAACGCCTAATGACAGCTATTGTTCAGGCTGACTCACTAGGCGTTGTTAATCTTTAGGTCGAAATGATGAAAATTGATTAGTTTGAGTTTTGCTTACTCTTCTATACCTAAGACATAATAATCAAACCACTTTTTGTCCCACTCCATTTTTGCTTTACGGTGCTGATAACGGCTCAGGCCGTGGCCTTCTCCTGAGTAGACCACTAATTCTACAGGTACATTTAAATAGTGCCTTAAGGCACGATATAGCCCTTGTGCATGGCCAACTGGCACGCGTTGATCGTTTTCGCCAATGTGAATAAGAGTAGGCGTGGTGATATTATTAGCTTTGGTCAATGATGAGCCATGGGAGTATGCTTCTGGCTTTTCCCAAGGTAGTCCTTCCATAAAGTTAACCACATGACCGGGTGTATCTTCTAGCATCCACTGTAAACGTTGATCGAACACCCCAGCACCAGAGCTCGCGGCTTTAAAGCGATCAGTTGTGCTAATTAAAGCATTCGTTAAATAGCCGCCATTACTCCAGCCCATCACAGCCATTTTATCTTCATCAACAATGCCTTCTGCGATTAAGTAATCGACTCCAGCAAGAATATCGTTGACTTCAATATCGTGTTCTCGACCGACTAATTCGGTTAAGAACTTATCGCCATAGCCAGTGGAACCACGATAGTTTGGCGACAAAATAGCCCAGCCATCAGCAGAAAAAGTGCCACGACCATAGGAACGGTGTTGCAGTGCATAAGGGGTGGCAGCAGTCGGTCCACCATGAATTTGCACGACTAAGGGTAAACGACCTTGTGTTTTGGTGTAGCCATGGGGAAGTTCAAGAATACCTTCAACATCACTGCCATCTGGTGCGGTCCATTTTACTATCGAAATTTGAGGTAATTGCCATTGGCTGACTTGAGAGTTGATATCGGTAATACGCTTAATTTTAGCGCGGCGATTGTTGGCATCTGCAATGAATAAATCACTGAAATGGGTTAAGCCATTATGGCTTAGCGCAACCTTCTTACCAGACTGGCTAAAGTCATAACTGCCAACGACAGTATCAGCACCAATGACACTGCGAGTCTCTTGCTGTTGACCATTGTCAAACTCCGTGCAGTAAATTTTAACTTTGGCTTCGATTGCACCGCGATAACAAATCTCATCACTGTCGGGGCGCCATTTAAGATCGTCGCCATTTAAGGTGACTTTATCTGGGCGAGTTAACTCAGTTATTTTCGTGTTGTTAGCGTTAATATCTGCGATGAACAACTTACCTGGGTGACCGTCAAAATCGATTCTAAATGCCAGGTTATGATTGTCTTCATGCCATGATAACCCGAGCAACCAGCCATATGGTGATGGGGCTTGTTGGCGCCATTGAGTGTCTTGCAATACTTGATGCTTCTGATTGCTGATATCAAAGATGTCGATATCTGACCAGCCTTCAAGTTTGACTAATTCATTATCTTCTGTGGTAATTCGGGCAATTTTTGATTGGTCTTGATTCACGCTAAATTGCCACACGACTTTACCGTCATCAATCAGTGTTTTTTGCTTATAGTGTTCTAAGTCCAGAACATGTAATGGATTGGAATCGTGCGAGCCGTGACCATACTCTGGTGCACTATGGCTGTTTCGCATGGCGCTCCATTGGTCTGTTTCTTCAACGGTTTTATTGCCGATAAAGTACAGGTTTTTGCCATCTTGGCTTATTTGAAATGCGTTAACACCTTTAACCTCTTTGGTGAGAGGCTGAATGTCATTACCGTTTGCGGTCATTCTAAAGACTTGATTTTTACCATTGAATGGCGCTTTTTCACTGGTATCAGTGCGTTTGCTGAGGAAATAAATATATTGCCCATCTGCACTCCATACCGGGCTTGATTCATTTTCGTTACTAAAAGTGAGACGTTGAGCTTGACGTGTTTTAGTGTCAACTTTCCATAAGTCAGCTTGCGCTTTATCGAGCTCTTTATCCCAACGGCTTTCGACCCAAATAGCGTGTTTAGCATTGGGACTGAAACGGACTTGTTTCATTATGCCGATATCAAAAAAGTCGTCGATAGTAATTTTATTAGCTTGATTAGCATAGACTTGAGTTGATAAGCCCATTAGCGTGAACATGCCAATACGGCGTAAGGTTGTGCTGGATAGTGTCATGGAGATCCTTTCCTTTTTTATTATATTAATGGACTCGCTTTTCTGTCGTGTTTTCGTCGTTCATTATTGTCTGTAAATAGTTCAACTCTTCTGAATTAAGTAGCTGCTCGCTGGCTTTTTGTGGTTTTGTACTGGCTTCATTACTCAAATTTGTGGTTCCGCGAAGATAAGCCGCGCGGGTAATTTGGTGTAACCCGTAAAGTGCAAATACATAGACAGTCAATAATAGAGATAATCTAGCAATGGTATGCGCCAGCACTGAAACGGTATCGCCAAAATAAAACGGTACTAATAACATGATAAGGCGTAATACCCAGTTAAGTAATATTCCACAGGTTAGAATCAGCAGCCAACGAAATCGAATGTCTTTTAAGGTTTGTTGGTTTGCTAGCTTAAACCGCTTTCTGTGTTTTCTGAGGGTTTTAAAGATAAGCGTAAAGTAAACAGCACTCTGTAAAATGATGAATCCAGGCATGATCAGGGCAATCATATTGATATGACTGAGTTCACTGACCGTTGCGACTGATTGGCGAGATGCGTTTGGATCGATACCGATATTAAAAGACACAGCTAACACAATCACCAGCATGGAAATAAAGGTGGGCAGTAGATGTTTACTACTATTGAGCTCTGAAACCTTTATTTGCAGGCTCGATTTACAGTACGAGTACAGTAGTGGCATCAATAGAAAATAAAATGGCACCATGAGGGTAAGCACAAAGTGCATCTGATATTGCACACTGTCTCGTGGGATAGCACCAGTAGCAAAAAAGAGCGCAATTAAGATGAATAATGCACCAAGAAGACGATTACTTTGAGTGGTTGCAGGATCGTTATTGGCATAAATATAACGTACATATAAGCCCACTCCTAAGCAATGAATGCCACTGAGTAATGATAACCATATGTAAGCTTGCGCAAAAAAAGATCCGAGTTCGATGAATTACCCCTTTTCAAAGTAGAGTGATAATACCTGTAAGCGACTATTTCAACCAGTACCCTAAGTTAATTTTTGCTTTCTTATATGTCGATTAGACACACCCTCAGGTGGTTTTCCTGGCGCAGGCTTTCTTTCTGCCAATAGATGTTTAATCGACATGATGGGATGGGGAATTAACATACGCGGGCCTGAGTAAATCATGATTTCTCTGACTTTTTGTTTCATGTGCGGTTTATAACAATGCACAGGGCATTTATTACAGGTCGGTTTATCTTGACCATAAGGACAACGGTCGAGCCTGGTTTCTGCATATTGCAGTAGCTCTGTGCATTCAGCGCATAAGGTTTGCTTGTGTTCTTGCTGATGATGAGCGCGACAATATATTTTTGCCATAGCAGTCATCGTATTCAGTTCAAACAACAATTGACCAGAGAGAAGTGGAGTGGCTGACATAGATAAATACCTTAGTAATTTACTCGGGTATGGTTAGTGTAACGAGCATCATATTAGGAGTTCAATTTAGGTGATAATAAGCTTGAGCTAAAGCACAAAAAAGTAAAAATTTGAATTTATCCCCAGTTATCATGTTTAAAGGCACAAAAGCGGGATAAATACTTGATTTATGACCACACAATAGCTTATTAATACCTATATAGCTGTTTAAAAATGCAGCGTAGAAATATACTCGCTTGAATACGCTTTGACCTTTTTATAAAAGCTATTTTAAATTCATAATTCATGACACAGGCATGGTGTTATCAATGAAAATTATCGTAATTGTTTTATTAGTGTTGTTAGGCGTCTATTTGTATCGTCGAACTCAAAATGTGGCTAAACAAGAGCTTGAGCAGCCAGAGTCGACAGAAACCGAACAGGAGCCAACCAGTGTCATTGAAGGCGAAGCTGATACTGTGGTTGCAGAAGCTGAAAAAGTGGATGCTGTGCCAGAGCCAGAGCCAGAGC
>NZ_MCUF01000076.1:17994-50749 GCF_002873615.1 Shewanella sp. 10N.286.51.B7 | reverse complement strand
CAGAGCCAGAGCCAGAGCCAAAAGTCGAAGAGGTCGTTGCCGAAGCTGCTCCCGTTACTCAAGCCGCGCCCGTTATTCAAGCGGAGCCAGCTGCTGAGGTTGAAGCTGAAACTATATCTGAGCCAGAAGCTTTCACAGCAGAAGCAGAACCTACACTCGAAGCGCAGCCAGAGCCAGCCACAAATGATCTGGCTCTGCCTACGACAGGCGCTTGGGCTGGTGAAGTGTTCACTGGTTTAGTGGCGAAGCATGATGTGAATGCTGATACAGCAGTCCAACATCAGAGCTTATTGAACATTATTGGCCACAGTTATAAATTGCGTAAACAAGCTGAATATTGTCAGTACGGAGCGCAATTGACAGATATTTATTTATCTACTTTTGAGCAATACCAGCAAGATAATAAGATTGCAGCTGATGAAAAAGGCCCAGGCTTTATGCAGCTTTCAACTATGCTTAATGACACCAAACAGTTTGATAAAGCCATTGTAGTGTGCCAGCAAGCAATGACTTATCAATTAAGCGACGGAACTGTCACTGGCTTTGAAGGTCGAATTAACCGTATTGAAAAAGCAAAATCTAAAGCAGGTGACTAATACAATGCTTAACTAACACATGACTCATTAAATTCATGTTGATGATTATAAAGCGGACTCAGGTTCGCTTTTTTATTGGCAAAAAATACTGATTTGTATAGACAAACCGGACTATGTTGCCATTATAGGGCGCATTTGAATCCCCCATGAGTAATGATGACATCATGGTGGTTATTTGAATCGGGATGGCATATTTATTTAAAGAAAGACTAAAGAGGGTTTTATGAATTCCAAGATACTAATTAAGATAGTTTTTTGTTTGGGTTTAGTCAGTCTGGCAGGGTGTTTACGCACACCTGAATGGACACTATTTTATTATGCAGACGAAGCCCAAAAGCCTCAAAATCCAATAAACACAGATTATATAGCTGGTTATTATGACACCCTTGAACAATGTCAGTTAAAAGGGGACGGCATGTTACGTCTAAGCGGTAAAAGCTATGTTGCAATGGACAATAGCGCCCTTGAAAATGCGACTGCGATTCCAGTCGCCATCGAGAAAGGATATCAATGTGAGCAGCTATGTGAAGTTAATGACGATAATGTCGTTATCTGTAAATAGGCTGTCCTAGGGAAAGGCTTAATGCAGTTTAAACAAGATTTTTTTGAGCAACTAGAAGGGTTTTATTCGCAAGTTTACCCTTTGCCGATCAGTAATCCACACTGGTTAGCATGGAGTGATGATGCAGCAAAACTCATCGGGTTATCAGAGCCTAATGATGAGCTGCTAATGCAGTTATCAGCGAATCATGCCGTGCCCGGTGCCAGTTATTATGCCCAGGTTTATAGTGGTCATCAGTTTGGTGGCTATTCTCCTCGTTTGGGTGATGGTCGTTCAATTATTCTTGGAGAAGCATTCACAACCAAGCCAACAGGTGAACATAGCCTTGCTTGGGATGTTGCACTAAAAGGTGCAGGGCCAACACCATACTCCCGTCATGGTGATGGTAGAGCAGTAATGCGTTCGGCGGTGCGAGAGTTTTTAGCCTCAGAAGCATTGGCGGCGCTGTCGGTGCCGACAACTCGGGCACTCGCCGTTATCGGTTCAGATTTACCCGTATGGCGAGAGTCGCAAGAAACCGCAGCGATTACAGTCAGATTAGCTAAAACTCATATTCGATTTGGTCATTTTGAGTATTTTTGCCATAGCAATGAAGGTGGTAAGGATAAATTAATCAAACTGCTTAACTTTACCATTGCTCTGCATTACCCGCATTTATCTCAGGACTATCAAGGTTACAAAGCCTGGTTTACTCAAGTTGTTAAAGATACAGCGGTGTTAATTGGACATTGGCAAGCCGTTGGTTTTGCTCATGGGGTGCTGAATACCGACAATATGTCGATTCTTGGTGACAGTTTTGACTTTGGTCCGTTTGCTTTTTTAGACACCTTTAAAGAAGACTTTATTTGCAACCATTCTGATCCGGAAGGGCGTTATGCCTTTGGCCAGCAGCCTGGTATTGGCCTTTGGAATCTGCAGCGTTTGGCGCAAGCATTAACCCCGGTGATAGAATCCGATGACCTCGTTGCAGCGCTTAATACTTATCAAGCGGAATTAGTGCAGCAATATTTATTACTGATGCGGGCTAAAATGGGTCTTGGACTCGGTGATTTAGCTGCAAACACAGTGGATAAAAGTACATCGAAATTAGCAGAGTTACAGGCAGCACAAGATAAAGCTGATTTAGACTTTATTGGCCGATTTTGCGCGGTTATGCAACATAATATGTTGGACTATACCCATACTTTTCGTGCACTTGGTCAGCTAGATATTGGGTGTAATAATCCTAATATTGCTGATGACATTATTGACCGACCTCAATTTGATACTTGGTTTAAAGATTACCAACAACGCGTTGTTGCAGGTAATAATGGCAAGATGGTCGAGATAGCCGCATGGCAAACAGACCGAAATAGCGTTAATCCAAAGTACATTTTACGAAATTATTTAGCTCAAGAGGCCATTGTGGCGGTCGAAGAAGGTGATAATAGTAAGCTCGTTGAGCTGCATCAATTACTGACAACCCCTTATGCAGAGCATACAGATAAACAACATTATGCTGAGCGACCTCCGCAATGGGGACAAGGTTTAATCATGTCTTGCAGTAGTTAATTATCATTACTTGTATAATAGTTAGTTATCGTTATTTGTATAATGGTTACGGTCATTGATAGTCATTAGTCGCCAATGGGCGCATGTAAATCAGCCCAATAAATCAGTTTACCAGCACACTTAAGGAAGATTATGAACTCAGGTTCATTTGAGAAAAAAGCGCCAAATTCAGTGGCAATTAAAAATGCCCAATTAGATGACGAAGCATTGAGTATCTTGATCTCTGCCAATATTGATTTTGAACGGTTCGAGGCGTTTGCTGACCCTTTAGCTTTGGCGTTAGATTGTGAGGTGCGTGAGCGCCAATGGGGCGCAGACCGCCACCAATGGCTACTAAATTTTGAAGGTAGTCAGCTATGGCTAAACTATGAGTTTTACGGTGATATTTGTTGGATATCCACAGAGACCCAAGCTGATTTGGAAGTGCTAGAGTATCTAATGACTTTGCTCGCGCCGCTGATAACGTCTCCGAATTCATCAATATGTACAGCACAAGATGCATCAAATAAGGCAAAGAACGATTTATGAGTAATCGCATAGAAGAGTCAGTCCCGCAGGTCATACTCACGCCAAACCAGCAGGATGCATCGTTTCATTACCAGGCGCTTACCCCTGATTTAATCCTTGATGCGATTGAAAGCCTTGGCGTATTCCCTGAAACCGGTTTGTTAGCGCTCAATAGTTACGAAAACCGTGTTTACCAGTTTCGATGTGATCGCGGTAATCGTTATGTGGTGAAGTTCTATCGTCCACATCGTTGGAGTGAGGCGCAAATTCAAGAAGAACATGATTATGCATTAGCGCTGGCTGCAGAAGATATCCCTATCGCTGTGCCATCAATCATTAATGGCAAAACATTGCACCATTATCAAGGTTATAAATTTACTTTGTTTCCTTCTATTGGTGGCCGTGCATTTGAAGTCGATAATTTAGATCAACTTGAATCTGTCGGACGTTTTATTGGCCGGATTCATCAATATGCGAGTAAGCAGCCTTTTCAATATAGAGAGCCACTTTCAAGCAAAATACTGGGAGATGATGCGCTGGCCTTTTTACAAGATTCTGGACAAGTTTCAGAAGGGATTAGCCAACAATTTTTTACTGTTGCTGAACAAGTACTGGATAAAGCCAAGGGCATTATTTCAGCCCATTCGTTTCCTACGATTCGTCTGCATGGGGATCTTCATGCCAGTAATATTTTGTGGACCCCAGATGGTCCAGGTTTTGTTGATTTAGATGATGCGCGCCAAGGTCCTGCTGTGCAAGATATTTGGATGATGCTGACAGGTGACCGACAGCAACGCTTATTACAGTTAGATGTGTTACTGGAAGGCTATCAGGAATTTTATGATTTTGACCAACGTGAGCTTAAGCTCGTTGAGCCTTTGCGAGCCTTAAGAATGCTGCATTACAACGCTTGGCTAACTAAAAGATGGCAAGATCCTGCATTTCCAATGAACTTTCCGTGGTTTGGTGATATCAAATACTGGGAACAACAAACGCTGGCATTTAAAGAGCAGTTAGCTGCGTTAGATGAAGCCCCTTTGAGTTTGATGGGATATTAGGCTTCTAAGATTCAATTGTAGATTGTTACAAATGATCTTGATAAGGTCTTGAGATACGAAGATAACCTACATTATGATACGGTTTAAGAAATTATAAATTTAGCTATGCATATTGGCTATATCGCTAATGGCATAAAACAGATGGCAAGTTTTAAATATTTTATTGTAAACAATATATTTTAAAGATTGCACACTAAAGGAAGCAAAATGAAAAAAGCACTATTAATGGCAGCAGCACTACTTTTAGCCCCAATGGCTGCAACTGCTGCAGATTATAAAGAAGGTGTGCATTACACCGTGATTAACGAAGGCCCAGCAACATCTAAGCCTGAAATCACCGAGTTTTTCTCATTCTTCTGTGGTCACTGTTATAACTTTTCAAAAACAGTGGTACCAAAAATTGAATCTACTTTGCCAGAAGGTGTGACATTCAACCAAGCGCACGTTGAGTTTATTGGCCGTGAAATGGGTACTGAAATGTCACGTGCATTTGCTATTGCTCATCAGTTAAACGTTGAAAAGAAAATTGAACATGCCATTTTCGTTGCGATTCATGACACCAAACAACGTTTCACCAGCCTAAAAGACATCCGTATGCTATTTATCGCCAACGGTGTTGATGGTAAAGATTTCGATGCGGCTGCAAATTCATTTATGGTGAATGCACAAATGTCTAAAATGAAGCGTGACACTGAGAATGCTAAATTATCAGGTGTACCAGCGTTAGTCGTTAACGGTAAATACCGTGTTGAGACGGGTTCAATCAAGTCTTACGATGAGTTATTAGAGATTGCTTACTACTTAACATCTAAAGATAAGTAGTCGGTATTTTATTGGCGCGTTAATCGTCGATAACCAGCTAACGAAAGGAGCCTATAACGGCTCCTTTTTTATTGAGGCATTATTCATGAAGAGTGTGTAATGTGCTGAAAAAAAGCAAAAAAAAACCGTAGGTTTTAAAAATAGGATTTTAAAACGATACGGTGATGAGCCAATTGGCTCTTTATTTACCCTGAGTAACGTGGTTACTCTATCAAAGCGTCAAAAAAATGGCAAGCGTCATTTTTGTGTTGTTTTTAAATGTCGATGATTTAATGGAAATAGTGTGGGTTATTTCATAGAAATTTAGATAAAAAATGTTTAATTTAATGAAACTCTGAAGGGCTTTATACTGTCCAATATAAGCCAATAAAGATAACAACCAAGCTTAGGAGTTCTCATGAGACGTTTCCCGGTTTATGCACCAAAGCTCATTGTAAAACACGCTAGAATTTTTGTGACAGGAGTGATTTGGGTTAAAGATTTAGGTTGTATTGAATTTAATCGTGGCCGTTTTGTGATGCCGAAAAAAAGCCTGCCAAAAGTGAAGCAGGCTGTTTCAGAACTTAATGAGCTACTTGCAGCTCAGCACCATGAAGCAAGTGCCGTTTAGCTTTCGCTGTTAAGCAAACCAACAAGACCGTTTACTTTGTCGTTCCATGAGTTTAGGTCTTGTTGCAGTTGTTGATTAGACTCAGTCAACTGAACATTCTTTTGCTTCTCTTCTTCAAGCTCCATTTTTAGTAGCTCAGCATTTTCAAGAGTAGCCTGGATTTTGGCTTCCAGTTGGGACAATAATTCAAGGCTCATATCGGGAGTCCTAATAGTTTCTGGATGGAATGCTGATTCTAGCAGTGACTGGGGTTTAAGGAATAGACAAATCTGTTAAGTGGTTAAAAAAAGTACCACTTTTACTACTATTTTCTAAGCTTTTATCATCCACTGGTTTATTTGCCCTGTTTTTTGTATTCAGACTGCAACAATTTACTTTTGTTGGGGGATTTTTCAGGGAAACCTTTTTAGCGTTATTCAATTTATTCCCTGTCTTTAATACGATATTGATTATTGTGCACTTCAATTGACGGTTAAATTTACTCCACATTGTCCATTTGCTTGACATTGCAACTGATGATTCATAGTCTGCAATCTCTGTTTTCAAGGTGGTATCAAATGGACATCAAATATAATTTAAAATCGTCACGCCGTACTGAGCAATTTCAACCTGAAGGTAATGTTGGCTTTGGTAATCTCAGAACTGATCATATGTTTTTAATGGACTATCGAGATGGCCAATGGTGCGACCCTCGCATCGAACCGTATGCTCCTTTTGAAATTGCCCCAGGTGCAATTTCACTGCATTACGGACAATCAATTTTTGAAGGCGCCAAAGCCTTTATGCATGATGATGGTGAAATCTATACTTTTAGATTAAATAAAAATGCCGAACGCTTAAACACCTCTGCAGACATCTTATGTATTCCTAACCTTGATGAAGATAAACAACTTGAAGCAATTAATGCATTAATCGATGTGGACCGTTTATGGTTCCCGATGCAAGACGGTGCATGTTTATATATTCGTCCATTTATTTTTGCAACAGAAGATAGATTGTCGGTTAGCCCTAGCTTGAGTTTCACCTTCTGTGTCATTTTAAGCCCAAGTGGTGCTTATTATGCCGATGGCGTGAGCAAAGCGATTCGTTTGCTTATCAGTAAAAAATTCCATCGCGCGGTTTCTGGTGGTACTGGCGCATCTAAAGCCGCAGGTAACTACGCAGCGTCTTTACGTGCAGGCCAAGCGGCAGCCGAGTATGGTGCAGCGCAGGTGTTATACCTTGACGCTAACAACCAGCAGATTGAAGAAGTGGGCGCGATGAACCATTTCCATGTGTTAAAAGACGGTACGGTTGTTATTCCAACCTTCACCGACACGATCCTTAAGTCTATTACGTCTCAATCAATGCTTGAACTTGGGCATATCTTAGGTTGTGAAGTTCGCCAAGAAACGATCATGCTTGATAAGTTCATCGCCGATATTGAAGCGGGTGAAATTGTTGAAGCTGGCGGCTTTGGCACCGCAGCGGTAGTATCGCCTGTAGGATCATATATCTTTGAAGATGGCCGTGTTGTTACTGTTGGTGACGGCGAAGTGGGCCCGAGTATTAAACGTATTTACCAAATTTTCACTGAGTTACAAAATGGCCAACTTGAAGGCCCTGAAGGTTGGGTTAAACGCGTTGAGCGTGTTGCACCATAATTAGTTACAAGGTCATTATTAGCAGAACTTGAGTCGCGAATAGCTAGCTCTTGGCTTAACAAAAATGCGACCTCCTTACGTTATATTGATAACGTTATTTAGGAGGTCGTTTTTTATTGTGCGTATTCAAAGACGAATGATGGCAATAGGCACTAATGAATTCTTATCTCATTATGGCTTATTGCTCGCTGACGATATCCGTACTTTTTTCAAGCTTATCTTGCTTTAATTTCTCTAAGCAATCATCAGCTGTTAGCGGCTTACTTAATAGGAAACCCTGCACTTGATCGCAGCCTTCATATTTTAAGAAGTCGAGCTGCTCTTGAGTTTCAACACCTTCAGCGACAACATTAAGCTCTAAACTGTGGGCGAGGGTAATGATTGCGCTGGTAATTGCGGCATCATCGGGATCTTCAATAATATCACGAACGAATTCTCTATCGACTTTAAGGGTATCGATAGGGAAACGTTTTAAATAACTTAAGCTTGAATAGCCAGTACCAAAATCATCAATGGCAATAGTAAGCCCCAAGGCTTTTAGCTGTGATAATACTTTCACAGAATCTTGTGGATTACCCATAATCATCGACTCTGTTAGCTCAAGTTCTAGGGCACTTGCTGGTAGGCCAGATACCGCCAATGCCACTTCAATGGTTGAAATAATATCGGCTTTAAGCTGCCTTGCTGATAAGTTCACCGCAACCGAAATATCGTCGAAACCTAATTGATGCCAACTAGCTAGCTGGTTACATGCTTCATCAATTGCCCAGTGACCAATGGCATTAATCATCCCTGTTTCTTCTGCAAGCGGTATAAACTCCACAGGTGAGATAAAGCCTAGAGTCGGACTATTCCAGCGCAGTAGAGCTTCGACACCTAAAATGCGCTTGGTCTTGATATCGTATTTAGGTTGATAGACTAAATAAAGCTCATTATTTTGAATCGCTTCTTTAAGTCCTGCTTCGAGTTCAACGTGGCGCGTTGCGTATTGGTTTAACTCTTCGGTGTAGAATTGGAAGTTATTACGCCCCAAAGATTTAGCGTGATACATGGCAGTATCGGCATACTTAATTAACGAGGTGCTGTCATCTGCATCATTGGGGAACAGGCTAATCCCAATCGATGGAGACACAGTCATGTTTTTACCATCCAATAAAAAGGGTGCTTTAAAGGCATTAAGTACTTTTTCTGCAATGATGGTGGCAGCTTTGAGTTTGGCGACACCTTCAAGAATAATGGTAAATTCATCACCACCTAAACGGGCTACAGTATCACCATCGCGAATGGCGTTCTGTAGTCTTGATGCCACGGCTTTTAATAGTAAATCACCCACGTGATGACCCATAGAGTCATTGATATGTTTAAAGCGGTCTAAATCAAGGAATAGCAGCGCCACAATCGACTTAGAACGATGTGCTTTGGTGATTGCTTGATTTAATCTGTCCTGGAATAGGGTTCGGTTTGGTAAACCCGTTAACGGATCAAAGTTAGCTAAAATTCGTAGATCTTCTTCGGCTTTTTTACGCGATGTTATATCGGTGAACACAGCTACAAAGTGACTGGTTTCCCCTTTATTATCGATGACTTGGTTGATTTCAAGCCAAGCGAGAATGCCTTTTTTATCTTTGGTGCGGATGTTAATTTCACCGGCCCAGTGCTTTTTGCGCAGCAGTTGTAATTCAACATTATGGTAAAATTCTCTAGAACGTTTGCCATGAGCCAAATACAAAAAGTGTTTACCTGCAATGGCGTCATGATCAAAGCCTGTGATACGGCTAAACGCAGGATTGACTGTACGAACTCGATAATCTAGTTCACCGACGACTACCGCCTCATTCATACTGTGCAGTACTTGAGTAGACAGTTTAAGCTCGTTCTCGGTTTCTTTTCTGACCGTGATATCTTTATGGGTACCGGCCATTCTGACTGGACGTTCTTGTTGGTCCCACTCAACGACTTTTCCGCGATCAATCAACCAAACCCATTTTCCAGGTTGTTTTTCGACTCGGTATTCTGCTTCAAAAAACTCAATTTCGCCGTCTAAATGCTGATTGAGAATTTTGGCGACTCTGACTTTATCTTCTGGATGGATGTTATTAATCAATGCCTGGGTTTCGTCGCCTAGCATTAATGGCGGAACCATATCGGTGCGATAGACTTTATTTTCGCGAATGTTCCAATCCCACATGCCATCGCCTGAAGCCCAAAGTGCGAGTTTAAGTCGCTCTTCAGAGGCGCGAATACTCATTTCAAACTCACGTTGCTTTTCACGTTTGAGTTGTTTTAAGTAAACGATAAAGGTCAATATCAACATGATGGCAATACCATAGATGACGTAGGCGCCTTTACTGAGATATAAAGGTGGAACAACAGTAAACTTAATGCTTAATGGGGTTTGTTGATAGTTGTTGTCTGTTAACGTAAAACGAACTAATAGCTCATAATCTTTAGGTGAAAGATTGGAAAAGGCAATCTCATTGGTTTGATGCAAATCGACCCAGTCATCATTTTGACCAAGCAGTTTATAGCTAAACTGGTGGAATCCAGGGTAATTAAATTCTAATGCACTGACATCAAATCGAATGATTTTGTCCTCATACGGCATTAATAGCTCTGGGGGAGACATGAGATCATATAATTGATGACGTTCTTCACCAAAGCTATAACTGGTGAGTGCTAACTTGGTATCTGGCCTAATGGCTGGCACATTTTCTGGCATGAACTGGTTTAGGCCGTTAATGCCGCCAAACCATAATTCTCCATCAGGATCTTTAAATTTAACACCACCGTTAAACTCATTGGCCTGTACGCCATCAAATTCATTAAAAGTGGTTAAGTCATGGCCTGCTAGGCGGATCAGCCCTGAATTTGTACTAAGCCATAAGTCGTGATTGTCATCTTCAAGAATGGCATAAATCGTATGCTGTTTTATTTGTTCATTTAGGGCTTGGAAATGGATAGAGCCATCTGCTGTTTCGATAATTTTATCGACGCCGCTGTGAGTCGCCATCAGAAATTGATCATCACTGGTGACAATAAAATCTCTAATTCTGTTATCACTTAAGGTGGTGTCATCTGCGGGTTGACGCATTTTTAAAGTCAATTGCTGTTGGTCTGGCTTTAAGCGCACTAAGCCCGCCATGGTGCCTATCCATAAGCTGTCATTATGATATTTAAGTGACAGAATCGTTTGTTTATTCGGAGAGTAGTCAGGTTGGAAATCAAACTGATACTGATGTAATACACCTTCACCCGGTAAAACGAAATACAAGCCGTTGTTACTACCTATCCACAGGCGTTGCTGGTCATCTAAGGCTAAACTACGGATATGTAGAGTATTTGGTATTAAATGGTCAAATGCTGGGAGAAAGGTTAATTGCTGGTCAGTGCTTAATCTTGCTAAGCCATGGCTAGTGCCAAACCATAAATTACCATCTTGAGTTTGGGTGATAGCATGAACAGTTAGGCTTAGCTCATTTTCATTAAGGTTGAGCGCTTTAGCAAACAAATCATTGTAGTAATAAAATTGGCCTTGTTGTTCATCAAAGCTCTTAAGGCCAGCGCTTTCAGTTCCTATCCATAAGCGTTGTTGTTTATCTCGAAAAATAGCACGGATCATATTGGCCATTTTCGGCTTTGACGGATGCATTTCGTATATATGATTGAAATAGATTTGATTCAGGTTGAGCTTGTTAATGCCTGAATAACGCGTGCCGAGCCACAGAGTACCATCATGGGCGAGCATGATGCTCTGCAAGTTATTCTCACTAATGGATTTACGGCTGTTAGGGTCATATTTATGGACTCTACTGCGCCATTGATTATCGATGTAATCCAGTTGAGTTAAGCCAGAATTAGCCCCAATTGCCCAAACTTGGCTACTGCTACTAATGACGAAATCTTTTATTTCATTAAATATTGTCGGCTGTTCATTAACCCAGATTGTTGTTTTAGCATGGGTCTCTAAATCGTATCGGATAAGTTTGTTCTCAATGGCTAACCAAACTGAGCCATCAAGTTTGTTATTCTGAATACTGTTTACTCTTAATTCAGACGGGATATCGAGTCGAATAATGGTGTTGCTATCAATAGCAAAAGTGCCGCTTTTTTCTGTGCCAACGAAAATGTATTTATCATCAACATTTGCGACACTGGTAATGTGCGGTTCCACATTATTACTGAGGCTTATTCTGGTTATTTTGTTGGATTTTAGCGATAAAGTGTATAAACCCGTTTTAGTACCGATCCATAAATAGTCACCAATAAGGGTGATTTTTGACACCCGTAAATCCGCTAAGCCCTGTTCGACACCATAATTGGTAAATTGGCCTGTTGTAAGGTCTAAACGGCTTAGCCCTTGGGAGTAGGTAGCAACCCATAAATTATCATCAGCGGACTGCAGTATATCTGTGATGTAATTTCCTACGATACTATTCGGGTTGTTGCTGTCATTCAGAAAAACATCAAATTGAATGCCGTTGTAACTGTGCAGACCATCTTGGGTACCCACCCACAGCATGCCGGCTTTATCCATGAATAATTTTGTGACTGAATTTTGGTTCAACTCATTAGAGGCTTCAAACTGTTCAAAAGACAGTAAGTGGTTATCGTTCTGGGGAGTGAAGGCAAAAACGGAAGCCGACATTGAGGTAAATAAAACCCAAATGAACAAGCATGCTCTCAATGTTTTGGATAAAGGTAAATTCAATCTGCACCTATTGTTATGGGTATGAGCATTGATAAAGCATCATGCTGGGCTGCATTTTGTTAGTTTTGGCAAACTCTTTTAACAATGATAGTAAGGCAGTCGCAAAATGGATCATTATCAAGTCAATTGTAAGTACCACGTTAACGGTATTTACAGCCAATAACCTCCATATTACGTAGCTATGTGTTTTATTTCAAATTAGATTTCAGTTTTTGATTCTAGTGAATGTTATAAAATGGCGTAGTGATTAACAATGAGAAGAAGTGAGCCTGTAAAAACGAAAAAACACGCTAATTAGCGTGTTTTAAAATGAGATTAATGACTACTTTTTGTCTGTTGTATCAGCTATGTACTGTTTGAATATCTCGTCTAGTTGCTGATCTTTTTCTAGCCAAACATTATTAAGCCAGCGCTGAAACTCAACCCGTGTTTCAGCTTGCGAGAAATACACTTCTGAATCTACTACCGGGACAGGTAGTTGCTCAACTCGCACTACAATTCTTTTTACTCGACCAGACATGACTTGATAAAGCACGCCTTCCTTTGCTTTGGCGTCCGCATCTGGATAGGCTAATGTCATATTGAGTAGACCAGTAAATTGCTCGCCCATTGCTGACAGGGTAAAAGCAATCCCGCCAGCTTTAGGGCGCAAAAGATGACGATAAGGTGATTGTTGACGACGATGCTTATCAAGCGTAAAACGGCTGCCTTCTACATAATTAATGATAGATGTAGGTGTGTTTTTAAACTTTTCGCAGGCTTTACGCGTTGTTTCTAAATCTTTGCCTTTTAATTTGGGATTCTTTTTAAGCTTCGCAGGACTAGTACGGTTCATAAATGGCATGCCAAGAGCCCAACAACCTAAGCCTAAAAAGGGCACGAAAATAAGCTCTCTTTTTAAGAAAAACTTCAGCATTGGAATATTGTTTCGCAAGATATAAGTTTGCGCAGCAATATCAAAACCACTGACATGGTTACTGATAAGCAAATACCAACCATTTTGGTCTAACCCATCTAAACCTTGAATGTCCCACTCGACTTTAGCGATTAATGCCAAAATGCCGCCATTACATGTAGCCCAAGCCCACATAAAACGATTCATCAAGCTCAATAGTGCTTTACTAGGTCCTTGAAAAGGGATGAACAATTTAATGATGCCGCCAATACTGATTAAGCCTGCCCATAGAACAGTATTAATAATCAATAAGCAGGTACTAATAAAAAAAATAATTGGACCGGGTAAAAAATTTAGCATGGAGCTAAATACCTCTATTTATTGTTTTCAGCCATTGAGCTGATTTTATTGTCTTTTTCTAACCAGAGTTGATTCAATTGATTTTGAAACTCAATTTTAAACTCTCGGTCTTTACTGTAATCACCGCGCATAGCATCGGGGATATCTGTTACTTGAATATCAACATGTACTTCATCTAGGTCGTTGCAAATATACTCCCAATAAGAAGGTATTTTACCTGGATAGTAAATGGTGACATTAACTAATTTATTAATTTGGCTGCCCATGGCATCAAGCGCAAAAGCCATTCCACCCGCTTTCGGTTTGAGTAGATGCTCAAACGGCGAGCTTTGCTTTTTATGTTTACCAGGATGGAACCGCGTCCCTTCAACAAAATTCATCACACTCACAGGCTTGTGCTTAAATTTTTCACAAGACTTACGGGTGATTTCGGTATCTTTGCCTTTCAGTTTAGGGTTTCTCTTTAACTGCGCTGTTGAATAGCGACGCATAAATGGGAAGTCTAATGCCCACCAAGCTAAACCCAAAATTGGGACATAAATGAGCTGTTGTTTTAAGAAAAACTTTAAAAATGGAATTTTTCTATTAAACACTCGCTGTAAAATTAAGATATCTACCCAAGATTGGTGATTGGCAATCACCATGTACCATTCTTTTTCTGAGAATTGGTTATCACCAGTCAACTTAATCTTCGTTGGATGAAAAATGGCTTCTATAATCCCATTGACACTGATCCAAGCGCTGGCGCAATTATCCAAAATATAGCTGCAAACCTTACGGATGAATATAATTGGCAAGACCTTGAATATACTGAAAATAAGTATAGGTGTTACCCAGAGGATAGTGTTTATGACATAGCAAATAAATGCTACAGATCCTTTAATTTTTGCGAACAGCGGCATCTAGCTCTCCTGTAAATGGAGGCTTATGTTACTCCGTGATAAGCATATCCTCAATCAGCAGAACAATAATATCGCATTTTTTACTAAAAAATTACCTGTCAAATAATCGGTATCGGGCTGAATTATCCGCTTTTTAATAATTTTTATCTCGGCACGGGCTTTTTATTGCTGGCTTAAACGATTCATCAGTCGATCCATTGCGCGATACCCCAGTGCTTGAGCAATATGACGTCGTTCTGTGGTGTTTGATTGTTGCAGATCGGCAATGGTACGAGCGACTCTTTGTATACGATGAAAACTCCGCACAGATAAACCCAGTTGTTGAACACTTTGGTCGAGAAACTCTAAATCAGCCTGACTCATTGATAAATGTTGCTTCAACAAGGCTGGTGATAGCTCACTGTTAAGCATGCCAGCACGGGCAAACTGTCGTTGCCTAGCAAGATTAACGCGCTTGGCAATACTTTCACTGCTCTCAGCTGTTTTTTGCGGTTGAGTGAGTGTGCCTGCAGGGAGTTTCGGAACTTCAATGGTTAAATCAAATCGATCTAAAAACGGGCCTGACAAACGGGATAAATATCGTTGAATTTGATCGGGAGTTGAACGTGCATTTTCAATATCACCACAAGGACTTGGGTTCATGGCTGCAATCAATTGAAATCGACTCGAAAATTTAACCTTGGCTGCCGCGCGTGAAATAACGACTTCGCCAGACTCCATAGGTTCTCGCAGACAATCGAGTACTTTACGTGGAAACTCGGCTATTTCGTCTAAAAACAATACGCCTCTGTGGGCTAGTGAAATTTCACCTGGTTTAGGAATACTGCCACCACCGACGAGAGAAACCGATGAACAGGTATGATGCGGTGCGCGAAACGGTCTTTCTAAAAAGGCATTAGGTTTTATGTTAAGCCCTGCAACGGAATGAATAGCTGCCACATCAATCGCTTCTTCGTAGCTGAGCTTAGGTAGTAACGGAATAATACGATTGGCAAGCATACTCTTGCCAGTTCCTGGCGGCCCTAAAAAAAGCGTGTTATGTCCACCTGCAGCGGCGATTTCTAATCCTTGTTTAGCTTGATACTGGCCGATGACTTCACTTAAACACAATTCTGCTCCAGTGCTTACCTCTTCAAACCATTGCGGCTGCTGATCCACTAAAGGCAGTTTAGCTTGGCCATGCATAAAAGATGCAAGGTGTTGTAAATGAGCGACAAAGTGAGTTTGTTGATAACCGACTAATTCAGCCTCTCTGCGGTTTTCTAGGGGGATAAAGAGCTGATGCTGCTGATTTTTAGCGGCAATAATGGCAGGCAAAATCCCAATACAAGGACGCACCTCACCTGACAGGGCTAATTCACCAATGAATTCACTATGGGCTAGCTTATCTGATGGCACTTGACCTGAAGCCGCTAAAATCCCTATTGCAATTGGGAGATCATATCTACCGCCTTGTTTAGGCAAATCTGCAGGGGCAAGGTTAACCGTAATGCGCTGCATTGGAAATTCAAAGCCTGCATTAATCAATGCACTACGAACACGCTCGCGAGCTTCTTTAACTGAGGTTTCAGGTAATCCAACTAAGTTAAATGCGGGTAATCCATTACTTAAATGCACTTCGACAGTGACTTTAGGGGCTTCAACCCCGCAGCAGGCACGGGTGATGACACAGGCAATCGCCATAAACAAATCCTTTTGTTTTTCATTTTAAAATACAGTGTTGAGCCAGTTAATTAATCTATAGCTCTCTTAACCCACAGAAAGGTGAATTGGTTTGTTGCAGCTAATCTGCTGTATTAAGTTGGTTGCAATAAGTGTAGCAGCTAATTAAATAGCTGCTATCAAGGAGGAATAACTAAAACAATAGTAAAAAGGGGCGGTGATTATTGAGCTGGAATTACTGGTAATTGTTTTAGGGTTTCGATGCGCTCTTCAATATTTGGGTGAGTACTGGCCCAATCGGGCATATCGAGGTTGTGCTCTGCTTGTAACAATCGATATAAGTCGATGATTGAATCAGTATGGTGATACCAAGTTGTAAGCAGGCTAGCGGCGAATTGATCCGCTTCTCGTTCATGATCACGTGAGTAAGTTAAACTGGTGCCTAATACTGTCACGCTCACAAGCATGTCAGAGATGCCGCTAGCATCTCCAACAATCATGGCGGCTGCTACAGACAAAATGGATGATTGAATCAAGGTGGTGAGGACATGTCGGTGATGCACATGACCCAGTTCATGCAAAATGACGGCTTCGAGTTGTTGATCATTGTTGGCGAGCTTTATCATGTCATCAGTTAAGATGATATGGCCATCAGCAAGTGCAAATGCATTAGCACCATCTTCACTTTGATAGATTAATAAGCTGGGGGTAATGGTAAATGTTATCTGCTGTTGCTGCAGTTTTTCCAGAGTTAGGCTGAACAATTGTTGCAGCTCATTCTGCCTTTGTTGAGTGAGTTGACTGTCACTAAACCCCATTGTTTCAATTAAACTAAAAGTTTGCTCGCCTACTTCTTCAATCACGGTATCAGGTATGACTTGAGCAATCGCTTTAGACGCAGCAGGTATGCCGTGGGCAACACTAAAGTATAGAGCCGCTAATGATACAAGTGTGGCAATAACAATGAGTCCAAGGCTTTTTTCAAATTGGTCAATAAGGCTTTTATGACTGTGTTTTTTAAGCCATTGGTTTAAGACGGCAGGATCTGATGAGATAAAAACATGTCCGCTGGCAAAAGTTATATGGCGGGCCATACTTCCAATGGCATCGGTGACAGAAGTTTGATCAAGCTGAAATTGGCCTGCATGAACCTCTGAGGACAACGTCAGCATTCCATTTTGACCCAGCACTAATGTGGCTGGGTATTTTGTGGCTTGTTTAGGGGCAAGAATATGCCCTGCGACTTTTTCTATCACGGCTACTATCACTTATATAAATCAGCGAACATTTTTAGGCCTCTATCTGCTTTTACACAATACCGATATTAATATCGAAAGCATCTGCAACTTCATCTGCGATTGCTGTACTGCTTTGTTGATCGTGGTCATGCACAGCTAACCTTGTTAAATCACCTTCAACCGCAGTCGTCTCTGCAAAGTATTTTGCAATGCGAACATCTGCCCAAGCTTTACCCATTCCCATTGTGACGATTAACAATAAAAGGTTGGTGATGACCAAATAAAGGAAACTTGATGTTTTCATTGAGGAGACCATTTGCAAGTCATCATCAAGACGGGTTTGACTGAAGACATAATTACGCACACAAACTTGTACGTACGCAGCGATCAGCATAGATACAATGAACATAAAGAAATAGCCAGCGAACATCATGCCAATCAACGCAGTGTTTTGTTTTAATGCAGCTTCAGATGCGCCATTTTGAATCAGTTCCATAATCGTGCCCATCAAGCCGAACACCATACTTAGCAGCGTAAATAAAAAACCAGCCGCGAAGAATAACCCGAGTGCTGTTAGGGCAATTTTTACGTATTGGCGCACTTCAAGTTTTGCAGCAAAAGCTTTATCGCCATATCGATATCCATTAATTAAGTACTGCGCGACACCAGCGCTAACCCAAGCGTAACAATAAATTGCAGCAGCAAAAAAGAACACGATACCAGTCGTAATGGCAATACCAACGACAATAGGATTGTCGGTGAACAGTTTAGTGACAATGCCGATACCGAAGCCACCAGCAAAGACAGCGACATAAGCCGCTAGTGGCTTTAATAAAAGGTTGAGATACGCACCGCTATAGGTACCTGTAAAATCAAACCTTACATTACGAAATCGTGTCATTCGGGCATCAAAACGTGCATTTCTGACGGCAAGAAAAGGGACTGCAAGCATAAATAGAATTGCCATGGAAATGGCTATTAGCGGCATACTGTTACTGAGAATTGACCAAGTGATTAGTAGTACAACTGCGATAATACGGCCAATTAAAATCTGCATTGGTTTAGCGAGATATTCAAACCTGTCACCGCCCAAATCCGTATTGCCATAGAAGTAATTATTTGTGCGGACTTTTGCCCACGCTGAATAGATCCCAAATGTGACCATGGTAAGCAAAACATTCACTATCCATATGCCAAAGAATTCACCACCAATGCCATGAAATTTAAAAGATGTTTTAGTTGAGGGTGTTATTGCATTAACTGAAGTGGCACTTGTGCCTTGTGCTGAGTCTAGATTGCTCATTTATATTTCCTTCCGTTGGAATTAAGCTGCATATTAGAGCGTTAAATGACAAATAAATCAATGTACTTAATCAGTTAATAACATTTGATGCATAAGTAGCTAATGTAAATACTGGCAAGAGTGAATGTTTTAATGCCATATTTCCAAATCCTGACGCTGAAAAAGAATTGTGTCGGAGTCATTTCATTTAGATGTAGTACTCGAACAAATGCCTGCTGGGGTAGTTAAAGCATTAAAAGAAACCGATAGAAACCCAGGTGAAGGCGTTAAAGTTTCAACCATCAATCTGTCTGTATATTCTTATGCGTTATTAAAAAAGCTGAAGTCAACTCAGTGGGCGGCTCGTTTTTACTCGTGCAGTAGTTGGAGTAAGCATCGCTGGGCATCATGAAATGAGACAATTTAATTCGTGCCTTGAACTAAATTTTCATCGTCACTTGTCAATTGATAGTTAGCTATTGATAGTCAGATATTTTCGATCATTTTTGGGTAACAATGGCAGGCTCTGTATCAACAAGAGGTGTTTGAGGTTTGCCAATCAAGCCCTAACTAAATCACATCTAAAAATGCTTTTAAAATGGGCTCTTGAATACGTTTTTCTTTACAGCAACACCCGAGTTTAAAAGGGGGAATAAGCTGCGGTGACTCAAGCTTCACTAAGCGCTCCCTTACAGGGCTATTTTCGACAACTACTTCAGGGCTGATGCTCACACCACATCCCAGTGCCACCATCGATGTAATGGCTTCTTGGCCTGACACTTGTGCATAAATATTGGGCTTAAACCCCATCGCTTTAAACCAATTATCGGCTCTACGACGACCTGGTCCATGATCAGGCACGATAAAGGGTAGTTGTGCCCAGTTGATTGGTGTTTGATTGATCATCTGTTGGGCTTGGCAATGTATTGTTGGGGCGTAGACGTGCAAAGGTACTTGATCAATTTCTTCAAAATGTAGGCTGTTTGGAAGCGAATCAGGCAAGGCAATAATCGCAAAGTCGGCTCGATTGTGCTGGATCTCATCCACGGCATTGGCTGCATCACCAGTAATGAGAGTGATTTCAACTAAAGGATGCTCACGTCTGAAGCGATCTAACAATGCAGGCAAATGGCTATAAGCTGCAGTAACAGAGCAATACAGATTAATACGCCCGTGAAGCAGGGGCTGGTCGGGGTCGATGCGACCTTTTAGATTAAGCCATTCTGATAATGTCTGCTCGGCGAAGCGCTTAAATTCATTACCTGCGTGGGTGATGCTGACACTGCGATTATCGCGTTCAAATAATTTGCAACCAACTTCTTCTTCTAAGCGTTGCAAGGCACGACTTAAGGTCGAAGGGCTGACATGGGTTTGTTCTGCTGTTTTGCCAAAATGCAGACTATCACATAGGTGTAAGTAGAGTTTTAACGCACGAATATCCATGAGATTGCCTTGTACAAGTCTTGGTTGTTTATTGAACGATATAAGGTTTTACCAGTATTGCATAAAATGAAACGTTATGTTCCGAATATATCATTTTAAGCAATAACAAGCATGCGCTATAGTGACTTCAATCACAACTTCTGAGCACTTTGACTGCCAGAATGTTGCGTCTCAAATTTCTGAATTAAAGGTGGTATCTCAGATGGCTAACTATTTTAACTCTCTGAATTTACGTCAACAATTAGCTCAATTGGCACAATGCCGCTTTATGGACCGTACCGAGTTTAGTGACGGTTGTAATTTTATCAAAGATTGGAACATTGTGATCTTAGGTTGTGGGGCACAAGGCCTAAACCAAGGTCTGAACATGCGTGACTCAGGTTTAAATATTTCTTTTGCGCTACGTCCACAAGCCATTGCTGAAAAGCGCGCTTCTTGGAAGCAAGCAACCGACAACGGTTTCAAAGTAGGTACGTTTGAAGAATTAATTCCTGATGCAGATTTAGTGTTGAACTTAACCCCAGACAAGCAACATTCAAACGTTGTCAATGCGGTTATGCCATTAATGAAGCAAGGTTCAACATTATCTTATTCACACGGTTTTAATATCGTTGAAGAAGGCATGCAGGTTCGCCCTGACATCACTGTTGTGATGGTTGCACCTAAGTGTCCTGGTACTGAAGTACGTGAAGAATATAAGCGTGGTTTTGGTGTACCAACGCTAATCGCTGTTCACCCTGAAAACGACCCTAAAGGTGATGGTCTTGCCATTGCTAAAGCCTATGCAAGTGCTACAGGTGGCGATCGTGCAGGTGTTTTACTGTCTTCATTTGTCGCTGAAGTTAAGTCTGACTTGATGGGTGAGCAAACGATTCTTTGTGGCATGTTACAAACTGGCGCCATTCTTGGTTACGAGAAAATGGTTGCTGACGGTGTTGAACCAGGCTACGCAGGAAAGTTAATCCAACAAGGTTGGGAAACGGTTACTGAAGCGCTGAAACATGGCGGCATCACTAACATGATGGACCGTTTATCAAATCCTGCCAAAGTGAAAGCATTTGAAGTTGCTGAAGAATTAAAAGTGATTCTTAAGCCACTATTTGAAAAGCACATGGATGACATCATCAGCGGTGAGTTTTCTCGCACCATGATGGCAGACTGGGCTAATGACGATGCGAACTTATTGCGTTGGAGAGCAGAAACCAACGAAACGGCATTTGAAAACTCACCTGTATCTGACGAGTACATTGATGAACAAACTTACTTTGATAAAGGCATTTTCTTAGTTGCTATGATCAAAGCGGGTGTGGAATTAGCATTCGATACAATGGTTGCTGCCGGCATCATCGAAGAGTCAGCTTATTATGAGTCTTTGCATGAAACGCCACTTATTGCGAACACTATTGCACGTAAACGTTTATACGAAATGAACGTCGTGATCTCTGATACTGCAGAATATGGTTGTTACTTATTCAACCACGCAGCAGTGCCATTATTAACTGATTACGTTAAGTCAATGTCATCTGAGTTACTTGGCGCTGGCCTAAAAGAAGGCTCAAACAGTGTTGATAACAAGCGTTTAATTGAAGTGAATGAAGCGATTCGTCATACCGATGTTGAGTTTATTGGTGCAGAGTTACGCGGTTACATGACTGATATGAAAGGTATTGTTGAAGCTAGCTAATATTTGTTGATTGTGTTGTGAAGTACCTGTTCAGCTAGGCTGTCGAGCAGGCATCAAATCTACTTTCAATGAATGATAAGTAGAAACAATCTATTGAAAATTAGGGGGGTAATTTAAGTTCACCGATGAATTTAAACTTACCTTCATAGCTTTAGATTTTTGTTGTTGTTTGCATTGTCTCGGCAGGGAAGCTGAATTTTTTTTACAACACAGGATTTTTTGTTGTGTTTATAAATCACTTTATGGTACTCCTATAGAGGATGAATTATAAACAAGTCTGGCACTGAGCCTGACTTAACAGAAAAGTTAACAAATATTTTTTAGGACTCAGTTATTTATGTTTAACCAAGCTGCCCAGCTCATTATTGTGATTATTACCGTCGTGATTATTAAGTCACCGCGGGGGTGGCGTTTGGCAACGAGACTGAGTTAATAGTCAGAATTTGCAAAAACCCCCGCTCCGAAAGGACCGGGGGTTTTTTGTTTTATGGGCTTTAACAATCACTGTGACTATGTCGCTTTATCAAAAAATATTTAATTTTAAACGCAGATCAATGACGAGAGTATCAATATGGAATCAGGGCAGAAAATGCGTGGTGCAGACGCAGTCATTAAAGTTTTAGCCGCACACGGTGTGACCACGGTATTTGGTTATCCTGGTGGCGCAATTATGCCGATTTACGATGCACTCTATGGTCACCCAGTAGAACACCTTTTGAGTCGCCATGAACAAGGCGCTGCATTTGCCGCAGTCGGTTATGCTAGAGCAAGTGGTAAAACAGGGGTGTGTTTCGCGACATCAGGACCCGGTGCCACTAACCTTATTACCTCTTTGTCTGATGCGCTATTGGACTCAGTGCCTGTTGTTGCGATAACTGGCCAAGTCTCTACCGCCGTGATAGGTACCGATGCCTTCCAAGAAATCGATGTATTGGGGATGTCATTATCATGCACCAAACACAGCTTTATGGTCACCGATATTAATGAATTAATTCCAACCTTATATAAAGCGTTTGAAATCGCGGCTTCAGGCCGCCCAGGTCCAGTATTAGTTGATATACCTAAAGACATCCAAATAGCAGAGCTTGAGTATAAAACACCATTACTGACTGTCACTGAAGAACCTGCACCTGAAGTCACAGCCATAGATGCTGCACGTGAATTATTACAGCAAGCAAAGAAACCCATTTTATATGTTGGTGGTGGCGTAGGCATGGCTGGCGCGGTCGATCATTTGCGTCAGTTTATTGATAAAACAGGTATTCCATCTGTTGCCACATTGAAAGGCTTAGGCGCCATTGCCCATGGCACTAAAGGTTACCTTGGTATGTTAGGCATGCATGGTGGCAAAGCGGCAAATTTAGCGGTGCAGTCATGCGATCTATTGATTGTTGTCGGTGCACGTTTTGATGATCGGGTGACTGGGCGTTTAGCCACTTTTGCTGGAAATGCCAAAGTATTGCACCTTGATATCGATATTGCCGAAATTAACAAGCTACGTCAGGCTGATGTAGCGATTTCAGCAGATTTCCGTCAAGTGTTACCCGCCCTTGCAGCATCATTGGATATGCAAGCTGAATTGACGCAGTGGCAACAAGAAGTGGAAGACTTATACCGTGAGCATCAATGGGATTATCAACACCCTGGCGATCTTATCTATGCTCCAGCAATGTTACGCCGCTTAGCTAACAAGTTACCAGAAGACAGTGTCGTGAGTTGTGATGTGGGCCAGCATCAAATGTGGGTGGCGCAGCACATGTGGTTCCGCCGTCCTGAGGATCATTTATCTAGTGCGGGTTTAGGCACCATGGGGTTTGGCTTACCAGCAGCAATTGGCGCTCAAGTTGCTCGACCTGATGCGACCGTTGTAACGGTATCGGGTGACGGATCATTCATGATGAATGTACAAGAGCTTACCACCATCAAACGTCGTAAATTACCCGTAAAAATACTGCTTATTGATAACCAAAAATTAGGCATGGTAAAGCAATGGCAGCAATTGTTTTTTGAGCAACGTTATAGCGAAACTGATTTATCCGATAATCCTGATTTTGTGTTAATGGCATCAGCTTTTGATATTCCAGGCCGCACCATTCATCGCGCTGAAGAAGTAGAAGCCGCGCTTGATGAAATGCTCGCAACCCCGGGGCCTTTTATGCTGCATGTCGCTATTGATGATGCGTTTAATGTATGGCCGTTAGTCCCACCAGGGGCATGTAACAGTGACATGATGGACCAAATGGAGAAGCAAACATGATGCATGCAGTTGAATTAAGATTAAAGCCGCAACCTGAGGTGCTAGAGCGTGTTTTACGTGTGACACGTCATCGCGGCTTTACCTTGACAGAATTAACCATGACCGTAAATGAAGACAGTACATTAAAAGTGAATTTTGATGTCGAAAGTGAGCGAGTAATTGGATTGTTAACACATCAACTGACTAAGTTATTTGATGTGCTTGATTGCCAAGTGCTCACAAGCTCAGCAGTGCCAGTTGGAGCTGAAACACCAGCTTCAGTAAGCGCTTAACCATTCATCAATATTCAACAAGGAAAACATTATGGCTGCGACACAATCAGAACTCATTTGGTTTAATGGTGAAATCATGCCTTGGCAGAACGCCAAAGTACACGTGATGACTCACGCAATGCATTACGGCACCTCAGTATTTGAAGGCATTCGTATTTATGATACTCACCTTGGCCCAGCGGGTTTTCGGTTAACAGATCATGTGCAGCGTCTGTTTGATTCAGCCAAAATTTACCGGATGAATGTGCCTTATAGTTTTGATCAAGTGATGCAAGCCTGTAATGACTCAGTCATGAGTAATAATTTACCGAGTGCGTATATTCGCCCGTTAATATTTTTAGGGGATGTAGGCATGGGGATCACCCCGCCAATTGATGCCCAATGTGATATGGTCGTAGCGGCTTTTGCATGGGGAGCATACCTAGGTGAAGACAGCATGGATGCAGGTGTTGATGTCGCGGTCACTTCATGGCAACGCTTGGCGCCAAATACGATTCCTACAGGCGCTAAAGCGGGGGGGAATTATTTATCTTCACTGCAAATTTCGACTGAAGCAAAACGTAATGGCTTTGATGAAGGTATTGCACTTGATACCAACGGTTTAGTCAGTGAAGGCGCAGGGGCTAACTTATTTGTGGTTAAAAACAATAAGATTTATACCCCGCCAGCAACAGCGGCAATTTTGAAAGGGATCACCCGAGATACCATCATGGTGCTAGCTAAAGACTTAGGCTATGAAGTGATTGAAGAAGCAATGGCACGTGAGTTTTTGTACGTTGCAGACGAGATTTTTATGACAGGCACAGCAGCTGAAATTGTCCCTGTTAGAAGTGTTGATCGCATCGAAGTGGGCGCGGGCAAACGCGGCCCAGTGACCAAACAAGTTCAGAGCAGTTTTTTTGGCCTCTTTAATGGTGAAACCGAAGATAAATGGGGCTGGCTAGAACCGCTTAAAAAGTCAGTATAAAACTGGCTACAAATAATAATGAAAAATCCTGTGAGTAGTCTATTAACTACCAAAACATGACCATATTTGACCAATTCCATCGAAAATAATGGAATGACAAAGGAAGGAAAAAACAATGCCTAAACTACGCTCAGCAACCAGTACCGAAGGTCGCAACATGGCAGGAGCACGCGCGTTATGGCGTGCAACTGGTGTAAAAGAAAAGGATTTTGGTAAACCAATTATTGCCATTTCAAACTCGTTTACTCAATTTGTTCCGGGGCATGTGCATTTAAAAGATATGGGCCAATTGGTTGCAGGCGCAATTGAAGAAGCGGGTGGCATTGCTAAAGAGTTCAATACCATTGCTGTCGATGATGGTATTGCTATGGGGCACGGCGGCATGCTGTACAGCCTACCTTCTCGCGAGCTGATTGCCGACAGTGTTGAATACATGGTGAATGCGCATTGTGCTGATGCATTAGTGTGTATTTCTAACTGTGACAAAATTACTCCTGGCATGTTGATGGCGGCGTTAAGACTGAATATTCCAGTCGTTTTTGTGTCAGGTGGCCCAATGGAAGCGGGTAAAACTAAGCTTTCAGATCAAATCATTAAACTCGATTTAGTCGATGCAATGGTGGCAGGTGCAGATACTAATGTCAGTGATGAAGACAGCAAGCAAATTGAACGAAGCGCTTGTCCAACATGTGGTTCTTGTTCAGGTATGTTCACTGCGAACTCAATGAACTGTTTAACTGAAGCATTAGGTCTGTCTTTGCCTGGTAATGGTTCTCTTCTTGCCACACACGCAGCTCGTCGTAACCTATTTTTAGAAGCCGGTCGCCGCGTTATGGATCTTGCGACCCGTTATTACCGTGATGACGATGACAGTGTTTTACCACGTAATATCGCTTCATTTAAGGCATTCGAAAACGCGATGGCATTGGATATCGCTATGGGTGGTTCATCTAATACCGTTTTACATTTGATTGCAGCAGCGCAAGAAGGTGAAGTCGATTTCACCATGGATGACATTGATAGAATGTCTCGCTTGGTGCCGCATTTATGTAAAGTCGCTCCTTCAACACCGAAATACCACATGGAAGATGTGCATCGTGCTGGTGGTGTGATGGGCATTTTAGGTGAATTAGACCGGGCCGGTTTATTACATACCGACGTACCGCATGTTGCTGCTGATAACGGCGGCAACTTAAAGTCAGTGTTAGCCAAATATGATATTGCTCAAACTCAAGATGCGGATGTAAGACGCTTTTACAGTGCAGGTCCTGCAGGTATCCCTACCCAAACGGCATTCAGTCAAGACTGTTACTGGGATAGCGTAGATGATGATCGTCAAGAAGGCTGTATTCGTACTCGTGAAAACGCTTTTAGCCAAGAAGGTGGCTTAGCGGTGTTATCGGGTAACGTGGCTGAAAATGGCTGTATCGTTAAAACTGCGGGTGTAGATGAAGAAAACCTCACCTTTACGGGTAGTGCAAGAATATACGAAAGCCAAGACGATGCTGTTGATGGCATTTTAGGTGGTGAAGTGGTTGCCGGTGATGTGGTTGTTATCCGTTATGAAGGCCCTAAAGGTGGCCCTGGAATGCAAGAAATGTTGTATCCAACCACTTATCTTAAATCCCGTGGTTTAGGTAAAGCATGCGCACTTATCACCGATGGTCGTTTTTCAGGTGGGACTTCTGGATTATCAATTGGCCATATCTCACCAGAAGCAGCGGCTGGTGGCACCATTGCGTTAGTTGAAAATGGCGATCAAATTGAGATTGATATTCCATCTCGTAGTATCAAATTAGCCGTTTCGGATGCTGAGCTGGCTAAGCGTAAAGCGGCAATGGATGCCAAAGGCCCATTAGCGTGGAAACCTGTTAGCCGTGAGCGTTACGTGTCATTAGCACTTAAAGCGTATGCTTTATTGGCAACCAGTGCCGATAAAGGCGCGATTCGCGACCGCAGTAAGTTAGAAGGCTAAGCGAATAAATTAAGCTTATTATCAGCACATTCTTATTATCCTAAACCTTATGTTCTTAGGTAAAGGTATTAAGAATGTGTGCATTTGAAATATAACCAACACTGATGGAATTAAGCCTATGTCTTTAGCACAAGAGTATTTGCAAAAAACGCTGCTGTCATCAGTTTACGACGTAGCGAAAGTCACGCCGCTGTCGAGTTTAAATAAATTATCGGCTCGCTTAGGTAGTCAGGTTTATCTTAAGCGTGAAGATATGCAACCAGTGCATTCGTTTAAATTGCGTGGTGCATATAACCGTATGTCACAGCTAACGCCGCAGCAATGTAAAGACGGTGTGGTGTGCGCTTCTGCGGGCAACCATGCTCAAGGTGTGGCAATGTCAGCAGCCAGTAGAGGCATTGATGCAGTCATTGTTATGCCTGGTACGACCCCAGAAATTAAAATCGATGCTGTAAAAAGACTCGGTGGCAATGTGGTGTTATTTGGTGAAGCGTTTGATCAAGCAAACGAGCATGCTAAGCAATTAGCCGAAACGGAAAATCGCACATATATAGCCCCGTTTGATGACGAAGCTGTGATAGCAGGTCAAGGCACAATTGCCCAAGAAATGCTGCAGCAACAACGCGACCTTGATACCGTATTTGTACCAGTAGGTGGTGGTGGATTAATTGCAGGTATTGCAGCTTATTACAAAGCGGTGATGCCTCAAGTTAAAATTGTCGGTGTTGAACCTGAAGATGCCGCTTGTTTAAAGGCGGCCATGGAAGCTGGCGAGCCAGTGACATTATCGCAAGTTGGCTTATTTGCTGATGGCGTAGCAGTAAAACGCATTGGTGAGGAACCTTTCAGAGTCGCGAAAGATTATGTCGATGAGGTCATAACGGTAACATCAGATGAAATCTGCGCAGCGGTTAAAGATATTTTTGAAGATACCCGCGCTATATCAGAACCCGCAGGTGCATTGTCTGTTGCTGGACTTAAAAAATACATACAGCAGCATCCAAAAGAGGCGGGTAAAGGTGAGAAGGTTGCGGCGATATTAAGTGGCGCCAATGTCAACTTTCATAGTTTACGTTATGTGTCTGAGCGCTGTGAGTTGGGTGAACAAAAAGAAGCCGTGTTAGCAGTAAAAGTGCCTGAAAAACCGGGCAGCTTTTTACGTTTTTGCCAAATTCTCAATAGACGGGCAATGACAGAGTTTAACTATCGTTTTAATAGTCGTGACAGCGCAGTGGTGTTTGCAGGTATTCGCATTAGCCAAGGCCAAGCTGAGTTAGATGAGATTATTACCAACTTAGAAGCTGAAGGTTTTCAGGTTCAGGATTTATCTGAAGATGAAACCGCCAAGCTTCATGTGCGCTATATGGTCGGTGGTCGCCCACCAGAGCCGTTAGATGAGCGCTTGTTTAGCTTTGAGTTTCCAGAGCACCCTGGGGCGTTACTTAAGTTTTTAACCACGCTTCAAAGCCAATGGAATATCAGCTTATTCCATTACCGTAATCATGGCGCAGCATTTGGTCGTGTATTGGCGGGGTTTGAAGTACCCGCTTCAGATGAGGCGGCATTCGCCCAGTTTTTGACTGATTTAGGTTTTGTTTATCAAGAAGAAACTCATAGCCCTGCTTATCAGCTCTTTTTAAGTTCAGGTCAGCATTAGTCTCACCTTTTTCATCATCTTGACTCATTAAAATAGCTTCTTCGGGAAGCTATTTTTTTTGGGGTGAGATAAGTACTAAAAAGGATTTTTAGCTAATAAATTTCATGTGGATAGCGCCTTTTGGCTTATCTGTGTGTTATTGTCATTTCAGCCCAAAGAGGCAATAGCCACAAACGAGATAATATTCGGTGGCGTTAAATAAAATTAAAAATGTAGGTTTCATTGAGCTATTACAAATTGACCTCGAGCCAAGGAGACTTTGATGTTATCTGTACCAACAATTTCTGCACCAAGTATTAATGCTTTTAATCCACCACGTCGCACGCTAATGGGGCCTGGCCCTTCAGACGTGTATCCAGAAGTACTTGCTGCACAAGCTAAGCCAACCATCGGTCATTTAGACCCATTATTTGTCGCAATGATGGATGAGTTAAAGTCCCTTATTCAATACGCCTTTCAAACTGAAAACGAAATGACCTTAGCCGTGTCTGCACCTGGCAGTGCGGGAATGGAAACGTGTTTTGTTAACTTGGTTGAAGCTGGCGAAAAAGTCATTGTTTGTCGCAATGGTGTCTTTGGCGAGCGTATGCGCCAAAACGTTGAACGTGTGGGTGCCACTGCTGTTGTCGTCGATAACGAGTGGGGCGAACCCGTTTCTGTCGAGGCCGTAGAAGCAGCGCTGAAAGCGAACCCTGATGCTAAGTTTCTCGCATTTGTGCATGCTGAAACCTCAACCGGCGCATTATCTGACGCTAAAAGCTTATGTGCTTTAGCGCAGCAACATGATTGTATTTCAATCGTTGATGCTGTGACCTCGCTTGGTGGTGTTGAGCTACGTGTTGATGAATGGGGCATTGACGCCATATATTCTGGTAGTCAGAAGTGTCTTTCATGTGTACCAGGTATTTCACCTGTGTCATTTTCTGATAAAGCCGTCGCGAAAATCAAAAGTCGAACTACGCCTGTGCAAAGTTGGTTTTTAGATCAAACTTTAGTGATGGGCTATTGGGGTAATAAAGACAGCGGTGCTAAACGAAGCTACCACCATACTGCGCCAGTGAATGCACTATATGCATTGCATGAGTCATTACGATTACTCGCCACTGAAGGCTTAGAAAATGCCTGGCAGCGTCATGCTGATATGCACCAATTATTACGCAGTGGCCTTGAACAATTAGGATTGAACTTTGTTGTTGATGAGTCGTGTCGTTTACCACAGCTGAACGCAGTATACATTCCACAGGGCGCAGATGATGCGTTAGTGAGAAAGCAATTACTGGAAAATTATAATCTTGAAATCGGTGCTGGATTGGGTGCTCTGGCTGGTAAAGCTTGGCGTATCGGTTTGATGGGGTATGCTGCCCGCCGCGAAAACGTCGCTTTATGTTTGCGCGCATTAGATGAAGTGCTTAATTAGCACTTCATCTGCACTTAATTAGAGATTAACTTCGCTAAGTGAGCATAAAAAAATGGCATCCTAGGATGCCATTTTTGTTTTATCGTTAATTGAATCTACTATCAGCTGGAGTTATGCGTCAGCTGAAAGCTTTTTTTCTAATTCTTCAACTTGAGCTTGTAATGCTTCGAGTTTTTCACGGGTTTTTAGTAACACGTGCTGCTGAACTTCAAACTCTTCACGAGAAACGACATCTAATTTCATTAGTTGGCTTTGTAAAACTTGCTTTGAACGCTCTTCGAATTCGCCTGCAAATTGCTTTACACCACTAGGAAGGTTATCACTCAGCTGCTTAGCAACTTCTTCAAGTTTTTTTGGATTAATCATCGTCAATACCATCTTCAATTAGGTTTCTTGTTTATGAGTTAATTGTACCTGAGCCCGTCTGCATGTCCAAAGTTATCGCTCAGCTTGTGTGATGGTTCTAACATTGCAGGGGAGAGCTTGATAATCAATACGCTTGCTATGCCGCTTTCGATCGAATCGCCTTAAGGGTTAACCGAATAGTGATATCGTTGAATTTAATCATTGTCGATCGCTGCTTTCTGGTATGATCGCACTCCGTTTATTTTCGTTATTGGTAAAGTCGACAGCATGAAGTTAAATCCTGGGCAAAATGATGCCGTTCACTATGTTTCTGGACCTTGTTTAGTATTAGCAGGGGCAGGCAGTGGTAAAACTCGGGTAATTATTAACAAAATTGAATACTTAGTCGAAAAGTGTGGCTACAAGGCGCGCAATATTGCCGCTGTGACTTTTACCAATAAAGCTGCGCGTGAAATGAAAGAGCGTGTTTCACAATCGATGGGACGCAAAGAAGCTCGTGGATTATGGATCTCTACATTCCATACGCTGGGGTTAGAGATCATCAAGCGTGAGCATAAAGTGGTCGGTTTAAAAGCAGGCTTTTCGCTGTTTGATGATCAAGATACCTTTGCACTGCTTAAAGAGCTTACTGAAGATGAGCTTGAAGAAGATAAAGATCTCATTAAAGCCCTTGCCAGTGCCATTTCTAATTGGAAAGGCGACTTAGTCATTCCTGATCAAGCGCTTAAACGTGGCGGTGATGAACAAACGCAATTATTTGCTAAATTATATCAACGCTACGCTCAGCACATGAAAGCTTACAATGCGCTAGATTTTGATGATCTTATTTTGCTGCCGACATTATTATTACGTAACAATGAAGAAGTGCGCACTCGTTGGCAAACTCGTTTTCAGTACTTGCTTGTGGATGAATATCAAGATACCAATACCAGCCAATATGAATTGGTGAAGCTATTAGTGGGTGAACGAGCTCGTTTTACCGTGGTAGGTGATGATGACCAATCCATTTATTCGTGGCGTGGTGCTAAACCACAAAACTTGGTGTTATTGGGCAAAGACTTCCCGCAATTACGCTTAATCAAGTTAGAGCAAAATTACCGTTCTAGCCAACGAATTTTGCGTGCAGCGAATATCCTGATTGCTAACAACCCCCATGTTTACGATAAAAAACTGTTCAGTGAACTCGCTTACGGTGAGCCGCTCAGAGTGCTGTTTGCCGCCAATGAAGAGCAAGAGGCCGAACGTGTTATCGCTGAGATAGTTCGTCATAAGTTTATGGGCAAAACTAAATTTGGTGATTATGCGATCTTGTATCGAGGTAACCATCAATCAAGGCTGTTAGAGCGCGCCTTAATGACCAACCGGATCCCTTACAAGTTATCTGGTGGTACGTCGTTTTTCGCCCGCGCAGAAATTAAAGACATCATGGCTTACTTACGTTTAGTAGTGAACCCTGATGATGACAATGCATTTTTACGTGTGGTAAATTTGCCTAAGCGTGGTATTGGCCCCGCAACGCTTGAGCGTCTTGGTAATTACGCCAATCAAAAACAAATCTCGATGTTTGAAGCGATTTTTCAGGCAGAGCTTAATCATCATTTAGCGCCAGCGGCAATGGCCTCCCTGTATCAGTTCGGTAAGTTTATTGTTGATACCGGTGAAATTGCCACTCGCGGTGAACCTGTAGATGCAATTAAACAGCTTATTCGTAAGATAAATTACGAAGATTACCTATATGAAACCAGTACCAGTGCCAAAGCGGCTGAAATGCGAATGAAAAATATTTCAGAGTTATACCGTTGGGTGACTGAAATGCTGGAAGGTGATGAATTAGATGAGCCGATGACATTACCAGAAGTGGTAACGCGCCTTACTTTACGTGACATGATGGAACGCAACCAAGAAGATGAAGGTGGCGATCAAGTTCAATTGATGACACTGCATGCTTCAAAAGGCTTGGAGTACCCATATGTGTTTATGGTGGGTACTGAAGAGCGTATTTTACCGCATCAATCGAGCATCGATGAGGATAATGTTGATGAAGAGCGCCGTTTAGCTTATGTGGGCATTACACGTGCACAAAAAGAGTTATGGTTTACTATGTGCCGCGAACGTCGCCAGTTTGGTGAAACCATGCGCTGCGAACCCAGCAGATTTTTGCTGGAATTACCGCAAGATGATTTGATTTGGGAAAACCGTAAGCCAAAACAAACTGAGCAAGAAAAAGCGCAATCCGCTAAAACCAATATTGCTAATATTCGAGATATGTTTAAAAAATAGCAATATCTCTTCAATACTCGCCTTATGGCTTATGGCTTATG
>NZ_MCUF01000076.1:0-17204 GCF_002873615.1 Shewanella sp. 10N.286.51.B7 | reverse complement strand
CTTATGGCTTATGGCTTATGAGTTGTGCTATTGGTTAAAAAATGAGTCTTGGCTCAATCAGCTTAGCAAGCAACGCAATGCATTAAGCTTGGGTTAACTCAGCGATATCGACCCCTTCGCTATGTTGAGTTAACACTAAGTTTACCAGTGAAAATACCTGACCTTGACCCTGAATGTAACCTAACTCTTCTAATATCTGTTTTTGCTTTTGAGTGTCTACACCTTCTGCAAAAATCTTAAAGCCCAATGTTGTTGCAATCAGCTGGTAGGCTTTTGCTAGCTGCAATTGCTTATCGTTGACTAAGTGTTGGCTGATATCGGCATCGAGTTTTAAGGCTTTAATTGGTAAGAAGCTCAAACTACTTAATGAGCTATATCCGGTGCCGTAGCCATTAATGCCAATATTGATACCAAGTTCTGATAGTGATTCGAAGGCGCTAATATGGTTGGTGCTGTCTTGAACAAAGGCTTTCTCGTTAAAAAACACCCACAGTTTAGATGCACAAATTTTGCTGCGCTTGATGGTATTCCGTAAGCTGCGCAGTCCATATTTATGCTTAATATGCTGACTTGAAAGCGGCATATGTATTTGTATTTTGTCACCTAGACCATTGGCGAGAGCCTGATAATGTTCATCGATATACTTAAAAATATAATCATCTAACATCGTCATGGTTTGAGTTTGGTTAGCAAGTGAAGTGAGTTGCTCGTTATCGATTATGCCTTGAGAAGGATGCTGCCAATAACTAATAGGCTCATAAGCTATGATCTCTTTGTCATCAAAAGACACTACAGGGGTTAATTCAACCACAATGTCATTTTGTTCTATGGCATTTAAAAAATCTTGCTCTAATTCAATGCGTTGATTGAAATGATATTCAGTTTGTCTATCAAATATCACGTAACAACCTTTGCCTTTTGATTTTGCTTGATACATTGCCGTATCTGCATTTCTTAAGATAGATTCGCTAGTATCTGATGAAGCCACACAACTGAATGCAACCCCAATACTGGCACCTGAAATCACTTGCTGCTGCGCTAAAGTGTATGGTTCTGAAATGGTCTCTAATATTCGCTCGCAGACATCTTCTGCATCTTTATGCTGGTGGATTGAATCTAATAGAATGACAAATTCATCGCCACCGAGACGCGCTAAGGTATCGTTTTCGCGAATACATAACTTAAGGCGCGTAGAGGTTTCGATTAAGAACCTGTCGCCTTCTAAATGGCCTAGAGTGTCATTGATTTGCTTAAACCCATCTAAATCAATAAAGAGTAAGGCAAACTGTTCTTTTGGGTGGCGACGTATATGTTTGATGGCTTGAGTTAATCGTTCCATAAAGAAGCTACGATTAGGTAAACCAGTTAAGTTATCGTGTTTAGCATCGTATACCAGTTGCGCTTCCATTTTTTTTCGCTGCATGATTTGACGTTGTAAATTGTCATTCATTTCAGCGATGGCCTTGGTGCGTTTTTCTACTTTATCTTCTAATAATTCATGGCTACGTTTTAATTGTTCAACAGCGAATTTACGTTCAATGGCATTGGCAATATGTTGAGAGACAAATGTCAGCAGTTCTAAATCTCTTGCTGCATAAGAGTTCTGATCTGTCAGGCTGTAAATAGTTAAGCCGCCAGCAACCTCGCCATGGATAAATAATGGAATACCAATCCATTGTTTCATGGTTTGAGTATGGTTTAGCGCTGGATTGGTGCCATAGATCTCACCCGCATGGATCATGTCTTGAATATCTTGTTGGCTAAGAAGTTTGGGTTGTTTGTGTTTTAAAATAAATTCGGTTAAACCATCTTGCATCGCCCTAGGCTTTGGCGGCTCACTACTCATTTGCGAGACATAAAAAGGAAAAGACAAGGTTTGTGAGGCTTTATGCACGAGTGAGATAAAGCAGTTCTCTGCCGGAAGTAATTGGCTAATGACTTGATGGATTTTGGGGTAAAAGTCAGCTTCACTGACATCTGATGCTGAAAGGTCGGCTATTTGGAATAACGACTTTTGTAACTTTTCCGCTTTCATTCTTTCTTGAACTTCGAGCTTCACTTTATCGTACGCTTTGCTCAGTTCTTTGGTGCGCTGAACAATGGCGATTTCAAGCTCTTCGTTATGGCGCAAGCGTTCCATCACCCCAGAAATATGGTGACAAATAAATCCCATCAATTCGAGCTCAAGTTCGCCGTAACTAATATCGTTACTGTAACTTTGAACTACGAGTACACCTGAGACAATATTATTATGTTTGATTGGTACCCCAAGCCACTGCAAACAAGCAGAGCCGAGGTCATCAATGAAACCTTGTGACACCAGCTGATCAAATCGCTGGGCATCACAAAAGAGTGGCTCACCTGTTTTTAAGACATAACCGGTGATCCCGCGCTCTAATAGAGAAGATAATTCCTCATCAGGATACAGTTCAGAAGGGTGGGAGTCTTTTTCATCGGCAAAAAAAGGTAAAGTGATGTTACCTGTTTCACGATTTATTGAAGCAATAAAAAAATTATCAGCAGGAATTAAACTTTGCAGATGATTGTGGACACCTTGATAAAAAGCATCAAGTGAAACCACATGGGTCGCAATGTTGGAAATCTCTAATAAGGCATTTTGAATGATTTCAGCGCGTTTATACTTTGTTGCTAAGCGCCTAAGCCTCGATACCCTTCTTTGAAGGTGCTCGATATTTTTACAACTATTAGAAGGGAGTCTTCCCTTTTCCATAATGCTCCCTCAATCCTTTCGAGAAATATAACCATCTTTGAGTATATGAAAGTTCCTCGATAAAGGGAACTATCAAGAGTTTAAAATGAAAAATGCTTAAAAACATCACAATTTACTCAAAACTTGAGCAAACGAACAAAAAAGTTATAAACAAAGGTGGACGTGAAGGTGATTTATCCCTATTATGTGCGTCGCTAACCAAGGCGAGCGCCCATAGCTCAGCTGGATAGAGCGTACCCCTCCGGAGGGTAAGGCCGAAGGTTCGAATCCTTCTGGGCGCACCATTCGGTAACGTTCGTTAGCAAGATTGAAATCAGTGGTGATTGTAGCTCAGTTGGTAGAGCCCCGGATTGTGATTCCGGTTGTCGTGGGTTCGAGCCCCATCAGTCACCCCATTCAATCTACATTCTATTTATAGAATATCTCGGTGATTAGCGCAGCCCGGTAGCGCATCTCGTTTGGGACGAGAGGGTCAGAGGTTCGAATCCTCTATCACCGACCAAATTTTAGTAATCCAATTAGTGATTTATTTTGATCCTATCAAATTGGCCTACCGTATAAATGTTACATCCAGTGAATAACGTCATTTGATAACGTTTCACTCACTCTTTCAGAGTGGAGCAGAGGATTTCCTCTTAAGACTCAAATATCAGAGCAGATTTTCGGTGATTAGCGCAGCCCGGTAGCGCATCTCGTTTGGGACGAGAGGGTCAGAGGTTCGAATCCTCTATCACCGACCACATAAACAAAAAAGCCACTCAATGAGTGGCTTTTTTGTGTCTGAAATTTAATGTTTGTTACTGCATTTCTTAAGGTTAACTTGGTTTTATTTCATAGGATGAGCTGAAGTATTGCTTTGTCGCATGGGTTCTTCATCTATAAATTCTTTATCCATAAAAAACCACGCAATTGCGTGGTTTTCTTTTATTCTCTTGCTTTAAATTCTCTCGCGTTAAAATGTAATTGCGATAGGCGGAGCGATAAAGCCTTGGTAGGCATCTAGACGCATTGATGCAAAACGATCCAACTGCGTTTGTTGTTGAATACCGGTGACAATCACTTGAATGTCTAACCCCTTAGCGACATTGGCAAGGGCGCGACATAGTTCAGTATTGTGCTGATCGTCTTCCATATAAGCAAAGGATTGATCGAGTTTCACATAACTTGGTCTTAAGCTTTGTAAGTAGCTCATAGAACCAAATTGGCGACCGAAGTGGTCAATACCAAATTTAGCTCCATTATCTCTAATAATATTGCAGAGGCTTTCGCAGTTTTCTAAATCACTATAGACACTGGCTTCAGGAATTTCAAAGCATATCCGTTCAGGGAAGTGGCTATTTCGCAGAAGGTTTTGCAACCAAGAGTGGAAATGAGGATCACTGATACTTTGGAAGGTTAGATTAATGGCTAACGGTTCATAATTTCGCTCAAGCAATCGGTTTTCAATGACGGTTTCGATTAAACATTGATCTAATAAGGTGCCTAATGAAAGCAGCTCAACATAAGGCATAAATTGGCCTGCATGCTGAAGCTTATCGTTCACCTGAAGCTGGCAATATACTTCTCGTTGGCAAACTTCTTCATTTTCGGTAAGCAATACAGGCTGCCATCTAAATTGGAATTTCTTGTTCTGAATAGCATCAGTTAAATTATCACGCCATTGTTCACGGCTAAATAATTGATGTTCAGTGGTTTCAAACCAGTGGAAGACTTTATTGTCGGTAAGTGACTTTTGTAGTGCGTTATCTGCTTGAGCTAAAATATCACTCACTGTCATATGACCACTTCGCTCAGCGACTCCTATCGCAAAACCTTCATTTGGTTTACAGCCTGCTTTAGAAATTTCCTTGTTTAAGGTTCTAAGTAAGGTTTGTAGATATTTAGTCAGTTGATCGTGTTCAACATCTGAGATTAAGAATGCAAATTCATACGCTGCAATTCTGGCAATCACTGAAGGGGCGACTTCATCCAAATAATGTTCGAGTTTTTGTGACAGTAGTTTGATGGTTTCATCACGAACTTGATAGCCGTACTTGCTGTGTACTTCTTCTAACCAGTCAAATTTAGCGAGGAAAATAGCGCCACTGCTAGGCTCTGCTAACCAACCATTGATTCGACTGACCATATATTGTCGATTAGGAAGGCCAGAGACTTGATCTACGAGGTTTTTCTTACGTAATGCCGATACTTCTTCATCTAATGAATTAAACACCTGCTTAAGTTGAGCTGACATGCTGTTAAATGCGCTAACAAGTTCTTTTAACTCTTTGGTTTTAGGCGCTGGCATGTCAGGGCCAAATTGACGATTAGCAATTTGTTGAGCATGTCTAGACAGTGAATTGAGTGGTTTTAATATATAACTCAGGCCGAAACGCGCACACACTATGGCGAGTAAAAAAAGAATTGAAAATATAATGATGGTATTTGAAATAATGCGCCAAAGTTCATGGTAGCCAAACCCTGGGTGAGCGGTTATTTCAATTTTAGCCAGTTGTAACCAGCCTGAAGTGATAACACTTTCTTTAGTGATAGTGTTAAATAGGTTTAAATCGATGAACCATTGAGGCACACCTTCAATTCGAATGGCATTGTTCCATGCTTGTTGCTTACCATCGACGAGCCATGTGAGTTTGATTTGCTGGTAGTAACCCCCCTCAAATATCACGTTGACTAAAGTTTCAGCTGCGACATCATCACCATTCTCTAGAGCGGGAACCAGCATAATGCCTAGCGAGTGACTGGCATTGTTTAAGTCTGATTCCATTTGCTTGATGAGAAAACTTTGAGTTTCAGTAAACTGTACATAACCTAAGCTGGTTACGACGAGTAAAAATAAACCAAAAAGCAACGCATAGATTTGACGAAAAAGGGTCATCTTGGCCACTACTCCATTTTTTGCTTGGGTTGACGCAATCTGTCGATACCCAACCTAAGTTGTAAATCATTCCATTTTTCAAGACGTGAGGAGGAACCCGCGAGTACACCTCTGCCTTTCTCTTTATTGAGCCATAACTGTTTACCATTAAAACTATAAACAGGTAATAAATCGCTTCTTTTAGTTGCAGGCTTAATCACTGGATCAAGGTTATCCAATACTAAAGGCACTGAACCTGGTGTTTCATAGTATGCCAACACCATATGATACTGATTAACTGAGGTCGCTTTAACCATTGTTATCCTGAGCTTTTCTTCAGGAATGCCCACTTGTAACAAGGTGAAGTACTTTGCGATAGAAAAATCTTCGCAATCGCCAGCGCTAACGCCGATAAACTCCATTGGTGAAGCCCAGTAATTAGACTCTCCCCAAAGTACGCTATCATCGACAAACTTAAATAAATTAAAAAAGCCGTTCACTTTTTCAAGCTTGGTAATATCATCAAGTTGTTGAGCATCATTAACGATTTTAAACCAAGCTTTAGCTCGTTTACCTGCGCGTTCACCATATTGATTCGATAAGGCGCTAATGGTTTTTTGAGCATCAATTTGTGCAGGGGCTGCTGCAAAAAGACCTGATACGATAAATACCGATGCCAACAAAGGGTACCGGTAGATATGTTTTACTCCGACCAGGAATTTCCGACCCTTACCCTGCAAAAATGAGCTCCTTTTAGTGACAGGTTTTATTGATCAACGCTATAAATATGCCACTTCATATCGGTTTTTGTATCATCACCTGTCACTTCTGCCATGACTCTTCTATTGGCTTCATTAGCCTCAGGGGTTTCACTGAGAACAATAGGTTTATCATAGCTGTAACCAGTGGCACTTAGGCGTGAAGCTTCAATTCCAAAGGTTTCTGTAAGCACACTAACCACATTGTCAGCCCGAGCTTGTGATAATGCTAAGTTATGCTCATAGGATCCAGTTTTACTGCAATGTCCCTCTATAGCGACGATGCTATTGGGGTACATTTTCATCAGTTGAGCTACTTTTTCTATCTGCTGATAGTAGCGTGGATTAATATCAGCAGAGTCATTATCAAATAGAATTTGCAGTTCTTGTCGTTCGTTAATATCACTGACAGTAGGACAGCCATAATTATCTATGTCAGCACCGATGACGGTTTCTACACAGCGTTCTCTTGCCATGATAACGCCATCACTGTCATTGTCATTAAGATCAAACTCTTGCTGAGTTTGTGTGTCCATTGAAACAATATCGCGCATCGAGCAACCAAAAGTCAGTGATATTGTGAGCAGTAAAAGTACATATTTCATTATTTTACTCCCCCTTCATATTCACGTTCCCCTTGCCAAATATCCGGGCGAGTAACTCTTAATGAATCAAGTAATCTCCCTGTAGCATTCAATAAACGGTATTTAGCAATGGTTTCATCGAATTCAGTTTGTAAGTAGTCTTTACGGGCTTGAAACAACTCATTTTCAGTATCAAGCAGATCTAATAAGCTGCGTTGGCCTAAGTTAAACTGCTGCGCGTAAGCGACTTGGGTATCTTTTGAAGCGATAACATGGTCTCGAATATATTGCTTTTGGGGTGCAAGCATCTCATAAGCATTCCAAGACAAATGTACACCTTCGACAACTTGGCGATGTGCACGCTGGCGGATTTCTTTTGCTTCGTTAATTTTGTAAGCGGCTTCCTTTTCTCGAGCTAAATCTTTACCGCCCGAAAATAAGTTGTACTTAACTCTAACCATACCGACAAGGTCATTACTGTAACCATTGACGTAAGGATCTAATGTAGTGCCAGTACCATAACCATCCTCACCATCGACATCGTTATTCCAATTACCATTTAGCTCTAATGAGAATTTAGGGTAATAGTTAGATTGTGCCGAACTACGCTCTCTATCTGCTGCTTTAATATCGCTACTAGCAGATTTAAGAATAGGGTGATTATCTTGTGCCATAACAACACTTTCTGCGACATTCTGCGGCAGTAAGTCCATATCAGGTACTGGAGTCACTAAATTGTCAGGTGTTGTTTCTACAATGCGAATATACTGAGCTTTAGCATCAGATAAGTTATTTCTAGCTGCTATTACATTGGCATTGGCTCGCGCTAAACGACCTGAGATCTGAGATAAGTCTGCAATTGAACCAAGACCAGAGTCAGTGCGTTCTTTAATTTGCGCATAAATATCTTGATGACTTTTCAGATTTTTTTCAGACAGAACTAATAGTTGTTCTGCTTTTATGTAGTTCATATAAACTTTGCTGACTTCAAGTGCAATATCTTCTGCAGCAGCGAATAAAGCCCACTGCTCTGAGCTTGCTTCGAATGAGTAGCGATCGACTTCACTACTGGTATAGAAACCATCAAACAGCATTTGTTTGATACTAAAACCAGCTTCTCCTCGTTCAAGCTCCATGACGCCTTCATCTAGGTTTTCATTACCTGGTTGTCTTTTACGACGCGTTGAAGGACTATCAGTTTGTTCCCATCCATAGGCCCCTGTTAAATCTACAGTTGGCATATAACCAGCAATGGCTTGATTGACTTGCTCTTCGCGAGCTTTGAAGCGATTAAACGCTATTCTAAGCTCTGGATTGGTATCCAAAGTATGTGCAACAGCCTGCTCTAACGACTGAGCGTTAAGCATGGGTGCGACAAATATTGCTGACATTGCCAATGCTATTATGTTTAAGCTTTTGCATTGGTTAATGTTGATTCTCATGTAAAAAACCCTCCCGGCTTTTTGGCTAATTCTCTCTAAGTGCTGTCTCTTTTGCCCGTAAAATCGGGTTCAATATATACTCAAGGATAGTTCTTTTCCCGGTGATGACATCTACTGACGTGAGCATTCCCGGAATAATTGGCATCTTTGTGCCATCATTTTTTATTAAATTTGACTCAGCAGTTCTTACTCTAATTGTGTAAAAACTGTTGCCTTCTTCATCTTGACTGGTATCGGCACTGATATGTTCAACTGTGCCCTTTAGGCCGCCATAACGCGTGAAATCATAAGCAGTTACTTTAACTATAGCGGGCAGGCCAGGGTGCAAAAATGCGATATCCTGTGGGGTGATTTTAGTTTCAATTAGCAATTTATCTTCTGAAGGAACAATTTCAATGATTTCTTCACCTGGCTGGACGACTCCGCCTAAGGTATTCATATGCAGAGTTTTAATCGTACCGTTTACTGGTGATGTTATTATCGATTTACTAATTTTATCGAATGCACCGATTTGAGCTTGGTTCATACGTGATAATTTTGTTTGCATCTCATTAAGTTGAGCGCGTAAATCTGCCGCATAGACAAATACGGCTTCACGGCGCTTGAGGATCGCTTCATCCATGGTCGCTTTTAATTTAGGTCGCAGTAATCGTAACGTCTTTAGCTCGCCTTGAATGTCGTTTACCGTGCGTTCTAATTTTAATAGTTCGACTTCAGGTACAATACCTTTTTGCGCTAATGGCTTGGTCAATTCGAGTTCACGTGAAATCAGTTGGTAGCTTTTAGTTAGTGTCGTAATTTTTGATGACAGCTCTTCTGTCTCTTGTTGTCGCTGTTGTATTTGTCGCACTAATATTTCTAATTGGTTACTGAGGTTGTCTAAACGGCCTGAGTATTCTGCTTGTTGGTTCTTGACTAAGTTAGGTTCACCTTCGATGATTTCATCAGGGAAAATCAAAGGTTGTTTGGTTATTTTTACCTGCTCACGCCAGTTTGAAGTCATATCTGAAATCACGATACTGTCTAATTCAGATCGCAAGCGTATGACATTGGTTTGTAGGCTATAGACTTCTTGTTCTTGTTGAGCAAAATCAGAACGAAAGCGAATATCATCAATTTTAACTAAAGGCTGACCTTTAGTGACAATCATGCCTTCTTGTATATAAATTTCTTGGAGTACACCGCCATCTAAACTATCAATAAGTTGTACTTGAGAAGATGGGATGACTTTGCCCATGCCAGAGGTGACTTGATCAAGTTCAGAGAAATAAGCCCAGATGAAAAAACAGATCGTCATCGCAGTAAGAGACCAGATGATTAACCGATGGCCGCTAGGTGCATCGGTCATAATTGCGCCATAAACATCATCTACCATTTCTAAGTCATGGCTTGAGAGCTTGTTCGACATTAAGTTCGCCCTCCCGCCAATAACCCATTATTGATCTTTTCAAGGACACTATCTTTAGGTCCGTCAGCAACAACATGACCTTTATCCAAAACAATAATACGGTCAACTAAACGTAATAGGTGCATTTTATGGGTTATGAGTAATAGCGTTCTATCTTTACTTACATGCTCCATCGAGCGAATAAATTGTTTTTCAGCGCGAGCATCCAGGCTGGCAGTAGGCTCATCCATTAGTAATATAGGCGGATCATTTAGCGTTGCTCTGGCTAATGCGACCGTTTGTCGCTGCCCGCGGCTTAATGCTAAACCACCTTCACCCACTTGTTGATCCAATCCTTCAGCCTCAAGATTGGTGAACATACTCACACCTGATAACTGTACAGCTCTAATTAATTGGTGTTCAGTGACTTGGCGAGTACCAAAAAGAATATTATCTTTGATCGAGCCATGAAACAGAGTCACATCTTGTGGCAAGTAGCCAAAGTTCTTACGTAAATCACTAGGGTGTATTTGCCCAGTGTCTAAGCCGTCATAGCGAAGGCTACCTTGTGTTGGCTTGTATAAACTCACTAATAGCTTTGCTAAGGTACTTTTACCTGAACCATTTCTACCAATGATGGCAACTCGTTCACCTGGTTTAATGTGTATTGATAGTGGGTGCAGAACTGGCTTTTCAGCTTCAGGGAAGCTAAAGGCGACGTTATCAGCATCAATTTTACCGTGTAGACGTTGTTTGCTGACTAAGTGGCCTTTATTCTCAAATTCTTCTTCTTGATTCATCACTTCATCAAGTTGGCGAAGTGAGCTGGCTGTTTGGTTTCCGCGAGTAATGAGACCAGCAAGTTGCGCCATCGGCGATATTGCACGGCTAGAAAGCATCACCGCAGCGATAATCCCACCCATCGAAATTTCATTTTCTGCAACGCGATATACACCTAAAATCACCACGCAAACCACGGTGAACTGCACCACAAAATTCGCCACATTACTGACTGCATTTGAGAGTTTTTTCGACTTTAGTTGCCAGTTAGCGGTATGACCGATCATTTGTTGCCAACTCTTTTGAACTAACCCTTCAGCACCATTGGCTTTAATTGACTCTAGTGCGGTAAGGCTTTCAATTAGATGGCCATGTTTAAGGCTAGAAAAACGATTGCTTTCTTCGATGGCGGCTTTTAAGCGTGGTTGGATATAAAGGGTAAATCCGATGATGATGATGCCAGCAATAATAGGAATAATCGCTAAGTCACCCGCGACAATATAGATAATTGTGACGAATAAGAGCGCAAAAGGGAGGTCAACTAGTGTTGTGATAGTCGCAGACGTTAATATTTCTCGAATACTATCAAATTCACTCAGTTGTCGAGCCATGCCACCGACACTGGGCGAACGCTTAGATAATGGGATACCAATAGCTTTAGCAAAGAGTTTCGATGAGACGATTATATCGACTTTCTTGCCTGCAACATCAATTAGATAGCTACGTAATTGACGTAAAATGAGGTCGAATAAATAGGCAATACTTGCACCAATAGCTAAAACCCATAGCGATTCAAAGGCTAAATTTGGTACAACTTTATCATAGACATTCATGATAAATAGCGGTGAAACCAATGCAAATAAATTGACCAATACAGAAGCAATTAAAGCATCGCGATAAATAGGTGCTGAATCTTTAATACTTTGCAGTAACCAATGAGTTTTATTGTCATGGATATGTACATCAAAACTATTATCACCGCGAAATTCTTGCTTCACTAAAAATAGGTAGCCAACATAGAGCGTTTCTAACTCTTCTATTGTTAACGATTCTTGTCCACCCGTTTCAGGTAACTGAATAACCGCTTTATCGGCATCAATATCAATGCTGCGTAAAATACAGGCTTTTTTATCCTTTAATAACAGAATGCATGGCATCAAGATATTAGAGATTTGATTAAGATCTTTGCGGGTTAATTTTGCCGACAAACCGCCTCGAGCTGCAGCTTGTGGCAGCAACTCTGGTGTGATGACGGAACTGGTCAATGGTAAGCCTGCCGCAAGTGAATCACTTGAGCATGGAGAACCAAAATGTTCTGTCATTAAGACTAAACAATCAAGTAATGGATCCACAGTGGTACGTTGAGACGCTGAAATCGTCCACTGTTCTTGATTGTTTGATGCAGTTGCTGGCACCTAATATAGATCCTTCATATTTATAATTATTAACAATCTCTTTGATTGACGCTTACATATTACTACGTAGCGTCAACAAAGTGTTGTATTTAAGGAATAATATTACCATCTGGGGCGTTATCTAACGGGTCAAAAGCCGAACTCTGGGCTGAGACGGCTGGTTCGGTGTCGACAATGAGCGCACCATCATCAAGCAGACCGTTAATTATTACGCCGTCATCGGTTGTGGAATAATTATTAGCATCAGATAAATCAACCCCATTCAATACAATGACTTGATCCACAACATTATCGTTGTCTGCATCTATTGAAATAGTGGTATTACCGTCTGCAAATGAAAGACTTAAGAAATCAGAGAGGTTATCGGTATTTTCACCTTGCAATAAATCACTCAAATCTAACGTATCAGAATTGATATCAAAACCTTCTATAACGTCATTACCCATTTCACTTGCTAACCAGGTATAGGTATCGTTACCGTCGCCACCGATGAGTAAATCATCTCCTAAACCACCGATTAATAGGTCATCACCTTCACCGCCAATGAGTAAGTCATTACCATCGCCAGCAATTAAGACGTCATCACCAGCACCGCCATCTAGAACACTGTCAGAAAAATAGACCTGACCTGAAGATCCACTTTGTCCATCATCAACATAGGTTGCAGTTTGGCTGCTTCCATCGCTTAGGGTTATGGTGAAGGTGACAAATTGTGCCGCTAAGTCGCTACCGACATCATTACCTAGACTATCTGTGTCAAAGGCAAACCAGAAAGAGTCTCCAGAGCTAAAGTCACCATCAGTAAAGTTCATGGTTAATACTGAATTGTCAGATGTCATAGCTGCAAAAATGTCACTTGCAGAATCTGTAATACCAACAGAGTCACTACCTACAGCTATTGTCGTGTCACTAATATCGAAGGTAGCATTGCCATCTGTCCCAGCTCGTAAATCAATTTGAATTTGAGTGACAGATAAGCCTGCTGCAAGCGCCGCAACTTCAAAGCCAAATTGGTTGGTAGCATTATAGGTGTTACCTGATTTTACTGTAGCATTAACAATTGCTTGCGTTCCACTCTGAGTAGACTTACCTATAATTATATCGTTTTCATGAGTACCAGTAAGCGTGGTAGATGTTTGGTAGTCAACAGTGACTTCAGCACTATCTGACGCACCATTACCTTCAAGGGTGTAGTTGAACGAATCACCATCATTAGCGTTATCAAGCGTTACAACGCCGTTAGCTAAAGTCGCGCCACCGTCAACAGAGGTAATCGCTGCTGAATCAGGTGTCGCATCACCGTGAGTTAAGTAAGCAGCATCAATATTGAGTGTTGAGCCATCAGCTTGGTTAGTAATGATGTTATTAACGTTGGCATCAAGACCCGCATAGTAATCAAGTTCGATTATTAATGATAATGACCCAGTATCACCGTCATTATCAACAACTTGAACTTCTATCGTTTCCTGTTCGTTGATAATGTTCTTGTTAACTTCAATGAAATAGTTGTACTCACCCGTTTCAAAGTTAATGGTAAATATTCCACCAAAGTCAGTCGTTAATATTTGCTCAGGATTTGCTGGGTCATAGGTATACGTCACACCGTCTATTATGACAGTATCAACACGGCCACCATCTGCACCAATTAATACACCAGTTGTACTATTGCCTGCAAGCAGCCCCAAATCACCTACAATCGTACTGTTATCGAAGTAGTTTAAAATGGTACTGGTAAGGTCATCTGCGTCGTCTACGACAATGGCATATTCTTCATTTCCGTCAACTTCAGGGAAAGAAATCGGTAGTAAGGCATCTAAGACAGCATCTCCGATACCGATACCAAAAGAAATATCATAATTATCTTGAACGTAAGTTTGCCATTCACTTTGTAAATCTGCGTCTACTGATTGACCACCAGTTGGTACGCCATCAGAAATAAAGTAGACAAAATCTTGATCTGAGCCAGTGGGTATATCCCCGCTATTCATTACAGTATTAATTGCAGCTGCATAGTTAGTACCACCACCTGCGACTAAACTGTTTAAGTAATTAATCGCACCATCAATATCATCGAGTAACCAACCTGAATTAGCCGTACCACTTGAATATGTGATGATTTGTATATTTACGTTACCGGTTTTATCTACTTCATTAATCAGTGCAGTTAACGATTCTACGGCTGTTTCAAGGTAAGTTTTACCATTACCTGCATTGCCATCCATACTGCCAGACACATCGAGTACGAAGGTTAAATTGGTTGCTATAGGTGCTGATATCGTTTGTAGATTTTGTGTCACATCATTGGCAATTGGCATATCATCGACAATGGTTATATCAAGGTTAGCATTACTCGAATCACCACTGCTATTTTCGATAATATAGTTAAAGCTTTCGAGTAAATCAGTACTTGTGTTATTAGTGTTCGTGAGTTCGTACTGGTAGTCACCTGCACGTATACCTGCACCATCTTCGGTATAAACCGTTAACGTGCCATTGGCGGTATTAATAGTAATGATACCGTTAGTCGCACTTTGACCGTCTATAGATGTGATTGAAGTTGAAGCACTAACTCCTGAGTCATTATCTAATAAGTTACCCGTAGCAATATGGGAATTGCTGCCTTCCTCTGTACCTTCAACCAGTCCAGCTTCTGACACAGTTTGACTGTCAGTGTCAGCTATAGGGGTTGAATCCTGGTTGACGGTTAATGTCGCTTCAGAAGTGTCTCCATCAATATCTTCAAGAATGTAATTAAAGTCTTCTGAACTTAATACGCCATCTCCGACAGATGTCGCAGTTAAGCTGTTTAAGCCATAACTGCCATTGCCAGCGGTTAAGACAATATACTGGAATGCTGTATTACTAATAATGTTGATACTATTGTTAGTCGTGCTTCCTGTTGCCACCACGGTAGTACCATCCGCAGCATAGGCTGTCCAAGTCGCTACGTCAGAACCATTGACCCCATTCAATCCAATCGTCGCTTCAGTAAAGTTGTCGTCAGTACCTAAATCAATAATCATAGCTTCTGAGTTATTGATTACATTACCACCAACGCCCAAACGACTTCCATTGCTACCAATATTTGTACCAGGTGCGTCTAAATTGGTTAAATCTAGGCTGTTAACATCATTGATGCCACTTAATGAAATACCGTTACTATTGAGTAGGTCGTTGTAATCAAAACTTTCTGCAATAGTATCTGTTTGAGTCGACTCATAGGTATAACTGCCGTCTTGATTGACAATCAAAATACCCTTGTCGGTCACGATTGTAAGATTGCCATCAGAATCAAAATTGGAGTAGGTAGTATTATCAAATGACACGCTCTTAACCGTAGTAGCATCAGCTCCGATAGTATCGACGCCAGAACCATCAGTTCCAGCTCCTGTTATTACATTGCCATAAGCAGTTCCACCAAAACCAATACTATCTAGATCGTCTACAGCGGTTGGCGCAGTATCTGTTACATCAATAGTGATGGCTGTCCAGCTTGAATTGCCTGTACCGTCAGTGACTTGATAGTAGAACGTATCAACGATTACATCACCGGCGTTATGAACTAAGCTAGGCGCTTGGTAGCTATAAGTGCCATCTGCATTGATGGTGATAGTGCCGCCTAATGCGGTTGTGAATGAGGCGCCACCCTCGTTTGCATCAATCATACTTGTATCTGATGCATCAGGAGCAAAACCACTGACGGTCAAAGTATCATTTTCAGCATCGTTATCATTGTTAATCAGATCGTCGGTTGTGAATGTTAAAAGCTCATTTTCAATTATGGCAAAATTGTCAGTAACAGGCTCTGGCGCATTATTGACACCAACAATATTTATAGTGACAGTAGCAGTATCTACAGCACCATATTGGTCTGTAATAGTGTAAGTGAAAGTATCTGTATCCAATTCACCTGCAGTTAAGGAGTCAAAAGCACCATTTACGTCATAAGTATAAGTACCGTTAGCATTAATTGTGACGATTGCGCCACTGGTTAATGTGACCGCTTGTCCTGGTGTGAATGTTGTTCCATTGATATGACTGATATTGAAACTATGACCTTGCGCATCGGTATCATTAGCTAATAAACCTTCAGCAATATCGGTAATAGTTAAAGTTTGATCTTCTTGAACCACAAATGCATCAACTAGCGCTGGACCTGTAACCGTGACGGAATCAAGATAATAATCAGAAGAGTCAGCCAATGGAGAACCACCATTTTCTTCACTGATTGTAGGTGCGGCTTCAAAAACTAACTGATCAAAGACTATGTTTCCGGTATTGATAGTAAAGGTACCGGTAGTGCCCTCTGTTGTTGTAAATGTCTCGGAGGCGACGAGTTGACCATTGTAATAAGCATACCAAGTACCTTGCTCGCCACTATTTTCGTCAGCAAACATTTTAGATACGGTAAATGTAGCTTCATTAACTAAGCCATTAAAGTCGATGACAATGGCTTCTGAAGTGCCAGTAGCAGAATCGTACTCAATTTGATCTGCAATTTGTCCTGAAGCTCTTGGAGAGCCATCAACACCAAGTTGATTTGTTCCTTCGTTGTAAGTTAGAACACCCGTAGTACCATCAGCATTTCTTGCGCTAATTACAAAGTCAGCCTCACCATCTGCGTTTACTGGGCTAATCCAATTGTTAGCTGAGTCTGCAGCAGTAGAGAATATAGTACCTACAACATCATCAACAGCATCAACAGTGTTGTCAGCAATAGTAAGTGATTCACTATCTCCTGAACCGAGATTTCCTGATAAATCGGTATAGGTATCATCATTAACAGTGATGCTCGCTGAACCACTGTAACCATCAGTTGGCGTAAATGTAGCAGTCCAAGTTTCACCGCCATCGTTACTCACAAGTCCACTTAATGTGCCTCCGTTAACAATGATATCGTCCGTTAGGTTAAAGTTTGTGACTTTTTCGCTAAATGTAAATGTAACGAGAGTGCTCTCGCCAAACTCTAAACTTGCGTCGGCAATAGTAATATCTAATGTCGGCGCAGTGGCATCCAGATTGTCGATGGCATCAGCTACAACGGTATTACCATTCCTATCTTCTGCTGAGGCATCAACGGTAATGTCGCCATCAACTAAGCCTGAAATATCTACGCCATCAATGCTGTAATCGCCATTGGCATCAACGGTCACGCCAGTGATGACTTGCACTGTGCCAGCGCTATCGGTCAGGGTTAGGGTGACTGTGCTGTTTGGCGCGACATCAGTAGTGGTACCTGAAATGTCGGCTGTC